>JAJACO010000069.1 GCA_022601475.1 Chlamydiales bacterium | reverse complement strand
TTTGTATCTGATAATTCAGGACTCAAAATAATTATATAAATGATAAAAATTCAAAAAACAAACCTTCTACAACGAAGGTTTGTTTTTTGTCAGTTAAAAGCGTAGGCAATTAAAGACCTTTTAAAGTCGCTTTAGCACCTGTAGCTTCGATCTTTTTCAAGATCTCTTCAGCTTCAGCTTTAGGCGCACTTTCTTTAATTACTTTAGGTGCACTCTCAGCAATGTCTTTTGCTTCTTTTAAGCCAAGACCTGTAATCTCACGCACAACTTTAATCACGCCGATTTTTTTATCAGCAGGAACTTCAGTAAGTGTTATTTCAAAATCAGTAGCTTCAACAACTTCAGCTGCTGCTGCAGGAGCTGCAGCCACAGCCATAGCTGCTGGAGCCGCTGCAGTCACATCCCACTTTTCTTCCAATAATGATTTTAGTTTAGCAAGATCAGTTACCTTAAGATTGCTAAGTGTTTCAACAATACTGTCTAAATTATCTGTAGTCACGGTTAATACCTCTTCTTAGAATATTTTTTTTTTGTAAATCTATCACTTCTTACTTTTTTCCTCTATGCAATAGAGGATGCTGGTAAGTGCTGCTTGGAACACTTGAACAGTTTGAGCCATTGGTGCTTGCAGTAGTCCAACAATTTGTGCACGCAATTCAGAGATGCTTGGCAACTTCGCAATTGCCTCTACCTCTTCTGCCGTACAAACTTCTCCTTCAATATGTCCGCCCAAAACAGTCACAGCTTTGTCGTTAGCATCACCATATTTGACAGCGCTTTTTGCAACTTGACAAGCGTCATTTTTTGCAAAAACAATCCCTACATGTCCTGTAAGTGCTGCTATATCAAATTGAAGCCCCGTCGTCTCCGCAGCTTTCACAAAAACACGCTTAGGAACAACTTCAAATTCTCCATCAGATTCCGCAATCACGTCTCTAAACTCACGTGCGCGCACAGATGTGAACTGTTGATAACTAACGGCGACAAAGCCTTTAGAGCTTTCTATTTTTTCTTTGATCTCATCAAGGAGTAGCTGTTTTTCTTGTCTCATGTCACCCCTTTATGTTGTTGGAATTTCTGAACGATCAATTTTGATTCCAGGTCCCATCGTAGATGATAGGACGATGGATACAAAATACTGTCCCTTAGCTGATGCAGGCTTAGCTCTCGCAATTGCCTGAATCAGTGTGCGCACGTTCTCGATGAGAGCTTGTTTTGAAAAAGAAATTTTTCCCACGCCGTTATTAGAAACTCCGTGCCGATCAAGCTTAAACTCAATCTTTCCTTTTTTTACATCTTGAACAGCTGCCGCAACATCTTGAGTGACAGTTCCCGCCTTAGGGGTTGGCATAAGACCTCGTGGACCCAAAACCTTACCTAGTTTTCCGACCTCCCGCATCATATCAGGTGTGGCGATGACAACATCAAAATCAGTCCATCCTCCTTTGACTTTCTCAAAGAGTTCATCACTTCCAGCGTAAGCAGCGCCTGCATCAAGCGCGTCTTGAACTTTTCCGCCAGAGGTGAAGACAAGAACAGTTAAATTTTTTCCTGTCCCATTCGGTAATGAGACAGTTCCACGTACCTGTTGATCAGATTTTTTTGGGTCGACTCCCATCTTCATAGAGAGATCGACTGTCTGATCAAATTTAACAGAAGGGCACTTTTGCAATATTTCGATTGCTTCGTCTAAACTGTAGGCCTTATTTAGATCTAACAGAGACGCAATCTCCCGAACACGTTTACTTGTTTGTGCCATAGTGTACTTATTTTCCTATGCTACTTCTATTTCTTCTACATCAATACCCATGCTGCGCGCTGTTCCCATCACCATCCGCATTGCAGAAGAGAGTTCTCGAACGCCCATGTCAGGGTATTTATTTTTTGCGATTTCTTCAACTTGAGCCAGAGAGAGCTTACCAACCTTGTCTCGGTTTGGAATGCTGGACCCCGACTTAAGCCCAAGTGTTTTTTTGATCATTCCCGAAACAGGAGGCTGTTTGGTAATGAATGTAAAACTTTTATCAGCGTATACTGTGATTTCAACAGGTAATACGTCTCCTGCTTTATCCTGAGTTTTGGCATTAAATTCTTTGCAAAAACCCATGATATTGACTCCAGCGGCACCAAGGGCCGGTCCAATAGGAGGCGCTGGATTGGCCTTTCCTGCTGGAATTTGGAGTTTGATAATTTTGACAACTTTTTTCTTAGCCATGAATCGTAATCCTATAAAGACACTTGTTTAATATATTAGAGGCAGAGTCAGCGAGTATAAAGAACTTGGGAATTCATGTCAGCACCAAAGTTTGATATTGCTCATTTTTTTTAAGCTTGGGCATAAAATATACACATCATAAACAAAAAATTGGTTTCGTGCTCAGACGCGAAACCAATTTTTTGTTTATGATGTGTATAGCTGATGAGACTTTGGTCGATTCGTTTCAGTTCAAGCCCAATCTAGTTTTTTAAGATTCTGGCCCCGCTTCTTCAACCTTCCAAAACTCAAGATCATCCACACGTGTATCTCTTCCAAAAATAGACACCATCACACTCAAACGCCCCTTGCTATGAAAAACCTCAAGGACCGTTCCAATAAAGTTAACAAACACACCGTCGGTGATTTTGACACGGTCACCCACTTCAAATTTGTGTCTTTGAGTCACCCCAGATTTTTTTTCTTCGAGATCTTCAAGAATAATTCTCACTTCATCGTCTGTAAGTGAAGTGGGTTTAGCTCCGCCCAAAAGCTCGATAACTCCTGGAGTACCTTTAACATATTGCCAAGATTCATCTGTTAACTGCATTTTAACAAGCACATACCCAGGCCAAATTCTTTTTTCGGAGACTTTTTGCTCTCCCTTTTTGACTTCCATCACATTCTCTGTAGGCAAGAGAATTTCTTCGATGAGATCAGCGACTCCAGAGGATTCGCGAAACTCCTCAAGAGCTTTTTTTACTTTTTTCTCTTGAGCCGTAAATACTTGAACGACATACCATTTCATGAATTAATTACCCAATAAAAAATTTGACAATCAGATTGACTAGTCCGAGAGAACCCTGAATAATCAGATCAATAAAGTAGATGAACAACCCAAAAAGCACAGTGCTAATTAGAACAATTTTGGTATAACTCTTCAGCTCCCCGCTATTTGTCCATTCAACTTTTTTCAGTTCTTGTTTTACATCCCCAACAAAATTGATCGCTTTTCGTTTGTTTGCTTTTTTTGAAGAGGAAGTTGATTGACTCTTTTTTGAATTCATTTTTTGAATCGCCTTAGTGTTTGCACGCTGCACTTTAAGCCTCTATTTTGCTCTGAATTCTAACACGAATTCAAGAAATTCATTCCGACCGAGTGCGGAGGGGATCGAACCCCCGACCTGCGGCTTTGGAGACCGCTGCTCTACCAGCTGAGCTACACACCCAAACAATAAACCCAATTGAGTCTATGCTCTCACTTGTTGTGAGTATTAGCCTGAGCTCCGGTTTTATCTATCTGAATTCTCAAATAGATAAAACCGGAGCTCAGATCGAGTGAGAGAAGTTTATTAAAAACTCCTCTCACAATCCCGAAGTTCGGGTTAAAAAGAACTACTCAATAATCTTAGAGATAGTTCCGGCACCAATGGTTCGTCCACCCTCACGGATAGCAAAACGCATACCTTCTTCCATAGCAATAGGCACTAGCAACTCTGCTGAAATCTCAACATTATCACCAGGCATCACCATCTCGGTTCCTTCTGGAAGCGTGATTGTACCAGTTACATCAGTTGTTCGGAAATAAAATTGAGGACGGTAGCCGGTAAAGAAAGGTTTATGGCGTCCACCTTCATCTTTATTCAGAATATATACGGTTCCTTTGAACTTTCTGTGAGGTTTTACAGTACCTGGAGCACAAAGCACCATTCCACGTTCAATGGCATTTTTATCAATACCACGTAGAAGAATACCTACATTTTCTCCAGCCTGAGCTTCATCCAAAAGCTTGTTGAACATCTCAAGACCTGTTGCAACAGTTTCTCGAGTTTCTCCAAGTCCCACCATTTGAAGCTTGTCATTTATTTTGACCACTCCTTTTTCTACTTTTCCTGTCGCAACAGTACCACGACCAGAAATAGAGAAAACATCCTCTACAGGCATCAAAAATGGCTTGTCCACTTCACGTTGAGGTGTAGGGATACTCTCATCTACAGCTTTCATTAGCTCAAGGATGCTCTCGACATACTTAGGATCGCCTTCAAGCGCTTTTAGAGCTGAACCTTTAACGATTCGAGTGTCTTTGTATCCTTTTTCTTCAAGAAGTTCTGTTAATTCCATTTCTACAAGCTCGATCAATTCGAGATCACTCTCGCCAATCATGTCTACTTTGTTCAAGAAAACAACAATAGATGGAACCCCTACCTGGTGAGCCAACAGAATGTGTTCTTTTGTTTGAGGCATCGCACCATCGGTTGCTGCTACAACCAAAATCGCACCATCCATCTGAGCAGCACCTGTAATCATGTTTTTAACGTAATCGGCGTGTCCAGGACAGTCAACGTGTGCATAGTGACGGTCTTCTGTTTCGTATTCAACATGACTTGAATTAATGGTGATTCCACGCTGCTTTTCTTCAGGCGTGTTATCGATTGAAGTGTAATCGCGGAAATTAGCTCCTCCAGCCTCTGCAAGGACTTTTGTAATCGCTGCAGTTAGAGTTGTTTTTCCGTGGTCAACGTGGCCAATAGTTCCGATGTTGACGTGTGGCTTGGTCCTTTTGTACGTTTCCTTAGCCATTAATAAATCCTCTCGAGTTAAGTTTTAATTTAAATTCTTTTACTGCCCAGAATAGGAATTGAACCTACGACCGCTTGCTTACCATGCAAGTGCTCTACCCCTGAGCTATCTGGGCGCGATAAACCGCAAATTCTACGGGATAAATCCAAAAAAAATCAACAGTATTATTGATTTTAACCCTATCTTCGGGCTTTACCCTCAATTCTGCTCGATTTCTAGCGACGTCGATAAGTAATTCGCGCCTTTGAAAGGTCGTAAGGAGACATTTCTACCGACACCTTATCTCCAATTAATACACGAATATTGCGCATTCTCATTTTTCCACATAAATGAGCAATCACTGTCATTCCATTTTCTAAGACGACTCTAAAATGCATGTTTGGCAGAAGCTCTTCTACAACGCCTTCCACCTTAATTGTATCTTCTTTGGGCATAATCTCTCTGGTTGTTCTCGAAAACGAGCTATTAAAAGTTAAATTTCTATTTAAAGTCAATGCCTTCGTTTTTTTTTAAAAAGCAGTTAAATGATTTACAAAATCTTGTTTGCTCTGTTAAAATCGCCCGTATGATTATTGATCATACTTCAAATTCTCATCTTATTCCACCTTTTCGGGGGAGTGATCCTATTTCTCCACTCATCCACATCTGTCTCGAAAAAATACAGGGCGGTTACAATACAAATCTAACGACTTGCAAGCGATTTGGTCAGCAGATTCACGCTGTTGCCTTAAAGACGGCGTATTTTTTTCATGCAACTGCTCTAAAATCTCTTGAGCTTTTTAAAAGAGCTTGTACGTGGAGCACAACACAAATCAGACATCTAGCACTTTTTGTCTACGACACTTCTCTTGTTATAGTCAATGCGGCAAAAGCAGCAGTTCAAAAAACAGTCACTTTTATCCATCAAAATTGGAAACAGCTTCTCGCCTATCTTTTAGCATGGACTGTCATTGTTGTTGGAACAGGCCTTCTCTACGGTTTTGAGGCCGTCGCTCTCCCTCTCACAATCGGACTGGCCTTTGGATTTGGTTTGGGAATAATGTCGGGAATTTTGATGGTAGAAACCTTAAAAGTTTATGACCCAGAAAATACCCTAAATGGACAAAACACTCTTTGGAACTTACTCAACAGAGGGCTTGAATCGCTCGATCCAAATGGTACACGCCTCATTATGTTATCGGTGGCTGTCACTGTGATTTTAGCTACAGCTGTTGTCTTTCCTTATGCAACAGGTGGATTGCTCGGGGTCTTTATCGGTAATCAAATCGCAACTAAAATTGGGCAAGATCGAGATTTAGGTATCGATCTCTATGACACTCATCAAAAGAGCGAAGTATTTGCCAATCAAATTGAAGCATTCAAAAAAGAACATTTTGAACAGGCTCTTAAGATTGCAGAATTAGAAAAAATGCTCTCTACATTTGCCTCTCCGGAGCACCATGAAAGCACAAATCCAAATTCTTAAACAAAATTTTCTGCAATTTCCTACTAAGGAACTTGTTTATCAAGAGATCATGCGGCTCGGCAAAGAACTTCCCTTTTTTGATCTTCAATGGAAGATTGAAGACAATTTAGTCGTTGGTTGCCAAAGCCAAATGTATCTGCATGGGTTTATGAAAGAAGAAAATGTGCACTTCTGTGCTTACTCCGATGCTCTCATTTCGGCCGGTTTAGCAGCCATGATGCTCAATGTCTATAGCGGACAACCCCCAAAAGTCATCTTACTCAATGAGCCTGTATTTCTAGAGGAAATGGGCATTATTTCAAGTTTATCCCCCGGCAGAGCAAATGGTCTTGCGAGTTTGTATCTAAAAATGAAGCAGGTGGCTCTCAAACTGGCAATGCAGAACTAGACTCATCGCACAAGAAGCTCTTCTTGACGTGTATCAAACTCCAACTTCCACTTTCTCCCATCTTCTGCCACACACCACAACTCCAGTACGCCAAGCTCTGTGACTTTAGCCTTCAGCTTAACAAGCACACTCTTTGCTGAAGCCCCCTGAGATTTTAGTAATGTTTCAATGGGGTGCAACTCTGAGTACTCAGCCTGAGTTTCTGAGGTTTTACTAAAAAAACGAAATACAGCCGACTCATCTAAAACAAGCGAAAACTCTTGATTCTCTAGCACCCATTCACTCCCCTCCTCCATGCCGAAGGGAGCTATTTTGATTTTTTTGAGAGGAGGCTCAAATCCAGGAACCGCAGGCAATGCACTCTCTACACCGATATAATAACTGCGCGCAGTACCAGCTCGCACCCGTATTCCTTTATTTTGATGGGTCCAACCGTAATAAACAGCGCCTCGACTCACCGCAAAATCAAGATCTGCACCGGGAAGATTTGTGATAGGAGCTCCTTTCCAGTCGGATAAAACCGCAAGCATTCTCTGCTGAAATGCCGCTCCCTTCATCGTCCCTCCATTGAATAGAACGGAGGTTGGCAAAACGGCCGCTTGTTTTAGAAAATGAGCGAGTTGAACTGTGATGCGAGGATCACGCGCATAAGGTAGGCCCAGTTTAGAAATTCCTGAACGAGGTTCTATTTGTAGAGGTGTATCCAGTGTGGTATGAGGAAAAAAACCATCTACAAGTCGCGTTTCAACCTCTTCTTTTTTTAAAGTTGTCGAAAGCGAACCTCCAATCAAGCTGCTCCCCCTTCCTTTAATTTGAAGCGTGACGCTCTGCTGTGCATCCTCGCATAAAAGTTGCTCTTTAGCTTCGCGACACGCTTGCACTAAGGTTTGAAATTGCCATTCATCCATCTCTTGTGAGAGTTGGCTTTGGGCTAAATGCGCTAAAGCAAGGTCTATATTATCCCCTCCAAGCAAGAGATGATTTCCTACTGCTTTTCTCTCTAAACAAAGATCTCCATCTTTCTCTTCGACAGAAATTAGACTAAAATCTGTCGTTCCTCCCCCGCTATCTACAACAAGGACCGTATCCCCCA
The DNA here is from genome assembly GCA_022601475.1 of Chlamydiales bacterium. GTDB lineage: Bacteria > Chlamydiota > Chlamydiia > Chlamydiales > JAAKFR01 > JAJACO01. The sequence continues at coordinate 12,844 of JAJACO010000069.1, read as the reverse complement.
CTTTTAAATGCTCTCTCCACTCCTCTTTGTATGTATCCAACCAGGCATAAAAGGCAGCTAAGGGCTCTTCAATGAGTCGGGTTTGAGGAAAATCTGCCGCCTCAATCGCTTCTTGGACAAGTTGGCGTGCACTGGGATCAAAAGAGGCAGGAACTGTAACAACAACTGTTTGATCGGCAAAATCTAATTCCGGAAACTTCTCTTCCCAAGAGTGTTTTAGATGCTGAAGGAGGGCGGTGCACACCTCGATAGGACTTTTTTTAAACTCACAATCGCTCAAAGGTAAAAAAGGTTCCCGTCGATTAATTCCATCGTGACAAAGCCACGACTTTGCTGAAGAAATGAGTCTATGGGGAAGTTCACCCCCTCTTTGTTTAGCGTACCAACCAATGCTTGGAGCCGCCTCTTCAAGCGGAAAAAAGAGAAAGGAGGGAAGCATTTTTTTTGCAGAAAACATGTCTTCTGTAATGCGTTGGTGAATCTCCAAAGCCTCGATGTGCGTTTGATTGTCTAAACAGTAGGCGAGTGTGCAATGCGTGGTACCAAGATCTATTCCAATGATCATTCCTGAACCTCGATCTCCGCAGGACAGACAATTTCATGCGCCGCTGTCAGCTGTTCTGGCAAAGAGAGCTTGTGCGCTTTCCACCCTTTATGACGCAAAATCCCAATGTAGGGAGGATTTCCCTTCACCTTTCCCACAACTTTAATCGAAGAGGGATCATACCCTGTAGGCACAGTCACAGAATCACCCTCCGCTTGAGTAAATAAAGGTCTGAGAGTAACAAATTCTTCGAGACAGTTGCTACAATCCTGATGAATCTGGCGCACTGCAGCGCCCACTTGTGCATCACTAAATTTAGAGATATCTTCTTTTAAAAAATCGATTAACCTTCCCTCTTTTTGCAGAAGCGCCAAAAGTTGTACTTGGGCGTTCGATGACTTCTTAGAAGGTTGTGGATCCTCTTTTTTTTCCAACAAAAGCTGCGCGGCTTGTGGATTTTTAAGTCCTTTAAAAAACATTTTTAAAGCGAGTACTAAACGCATATCCTTAACCTCCAAGTGAAACGATTAATCCAAATTGTCCTAACAACTCAATAACAAATACAAAAAGGGCATACCCAATCGCGCAGATAATCAGGGGCTTTCCTCCTGGTGTGCGGTATTCAGAATGTAAATTCTGCTGATAACGTCCTACCCACAGCATCAGAGCTGGAAAAAGACCATTTAGAATTGCATCTCCAATCCCCCCCGAGCTATCTAATGCTGTTAAAAAAGCATTCTCCATCCGAATAGCAAAAAATAAAGTGGGTATCGCGATTAAAAGCCCTAAAGAAATATTCCCTAAGCGTGATCTTTTGATTTTAAGACCATCAGCTAAAAAATCAAATAATCCCAAAGCAATTCCCAAAAAGGAAGTAACAAGCGCAAAAAATGCAAAAAAATCAGCTACGCCTCCCAACCATTTATTTCCAACAGCGACCCCTAAAAACTCCGAAACAGGTTTTCCCATTTCTAAAGCCTTAGCTAAGCCGTAATCTCCATCCAGCAATACCGTACCTAAGACCAACCACTCCCAAATCACATAGACAGCAAGAGCTGTAGTCGAGCCAAAAATAATGGAGCGACGCAAAGCTTTTGCATCTTGTTTCAAGTAAATCGTCAAACTAGGAATAATGGTTTGAAAGCTAAAGATGGTGAGCAGTAAAGGAACAGCAATGAGAGTGTTGCCAAAAGAGCCTCTCAATAAATAACCCCATTTTACATAAGGAGATCCGGTTGCGATCAACAAAAAATACGCTGTGATCAACCCAAACATCAAAAATGTATTGACTCTCCCTACAATGACATTCCCCAAGTAAATAATGGTTCCAAACACAGCCACAAATAAAAAGAGAGCCCATGGAAGAGGGAGCGCAACTCCAAAAACAAACTGGATGCCCGTTGCAAACATCTCCCCCCCTCCGGCCGTATAAGCCACAAGAGAGGCGTATCCAATAAAGAGATACAAAACCCAGGCGATCACCTTACCCAAGGGGCCTAAAAAGCGAGAGGCCATTGCAATCACGTGAGACCCCGGCTCCATCCATAAATTGACCTCTGCTAAAAAGAGGGCGGTTGTTGTCATAAACGCCCAGCCCAATAAAATCATAAGTAGAGAGGGAAAAAAACCTGAAACACCGGTTGCAATCGGGAGGGCTAACATGCCGCCGCCGATACACGTTCCTGCTACTAGGAGAGTAGCTCCTAAAACACTTCCTTTATTTGTCATTAGATAACCTAAAATTGATGTGAGAAGAGTTTATAGGAAATAAGAATTAGTATAAAATATAAAATCCCACACTGAGTGCTTGCACCCAAAAGCTTTTATTTTTAAGCTCAAAGTAAGAAGCGCTATCAGGTACAACTAACTCTATTTGTTCTCCTGCAAGAGCGCTTTTGGGCCAGTATTGCCCAAAATAGCCAATAGAGCCCCAAGCTGCGGGTAAAATTTTTAGCTGTAACTTAGCATGCACCTGGGGGAGCCACTCTAAAGATTTATAGCTATGTGCTCCACATCGAAGAGTGGGTGTTAACATGCCTCCACGACTCTCTTGCAGCTCTTCATCAATCTTTTCAAATCCTTTTATTTCAATTGATTGCACTAAATTCCCAGCTCCTAATTTTCCATCGATGCTAAGAGCTAAAAGAGCGCCCCTCCACTCAGAATGAAACCCAAAAAAACCTACATGAAAGGAATTTTGACACACAAAAGTATCTTCTGTTTCAAATTGAGTTCCAGAAAAGCCCTTTGATCGAGCACTCAAATGCAAATGATCTTCCAAATCAGCCCATAAATATCCGGAAAGCACATCGAATTTAAAAATACAAGTTTCTAACAAACAATACCGAGCATAAAAATCTTTATTTGACAGGCAATTTTTTGTTGCAATGTCAATACGCCCTTGATTACGCACTTTTCTTAACGAAATAATTGCAGCTGTTTCTCTGTCGCCTACTGGATCATAAAGAGGACGTCCAAGAACGGGAAGCCCATCTGCGTCACTGCAGATAGAAAAATCTATTTTTTCATCCCCTACTGTTGTAAGAGATCCTCCCACTCCCATATTTGGAGTAATCCAAATCCCAAAATCCAATCGCTTTCCAGACTGTGGAGATTGCTTCATCGATTCATTCCCAAATAAAACAGTTGTTTCAGGCAAAGAGAGAGAGGGAATTGTTGTTGGATGCGTGGTGACAAGAGGAGGAATAAACCGCTCTTGTCTCCAGGCTAGAAGATAATCAAGACTACCCCACCACCCGCTGGCCTGGAATTGATTGCTTAGAGAGCCTGCACATAAAGAAGCGGGAACACACAAACACCACAGAAGAAATTTCATTTTCATAACTACCTAAACTCATTGAGAGTGAGTAGTCTACTGAAAATCGATATTAGTACAAGATGTAAATTCCTGCTGTAAAGCCATGCATCCAAAAACTTTTGGCATTTAAATCAAATAGAGGGGCTAAAGGTCCTGTAAGAGGACCAAATTCAGGGTTTTGAGTGGGATTGACATTCAAATCAACAAGTCTTCCTGCTAGTGCAATATCCGGCCAATACATGCCTAGATAACCTGCTGAGAGCCATGCGTGAGGCAAAACTCTCCATTTAATCTCACCTTGTATTTGAGGAACCACTTCAAATTTTTGACTCGAACGTTTCCCTATGTTAGAAGGTTGTGCCAAAAGACCATGAGTCTCTACAACGACTGTAGCTGGGTCTGTGCGCAAATCAGTAGCTATGAGAGAACCTTCAATATTTGTTCTTCTATCCATATTTCCGACACCCACCTTGGCGGTCACACTCGCTGCAAAACAATCCTTGCGAAATTCACTGCAGAAACCAAATAATGCAGCGCAATATTCATTCTTACAGTCAAAAAAATCTCTTGTTTGGTCGATGTCTACAGCCATCATTATATCAATATTAAAAACCGTTGTGCTATCGTTAATCTCCAAACGATCATCGATATTAGAGTACATAAATCCAAATAGAAAATCTAAATTGAAGTTGCAGGAGGATAAAGAACGAAACCGACCGTAAAAATCTCCTATAAAAACACGGTTGGTAATATTAGCTTCGAAAAACCCATCAATATTAATTACATTTTCTCCATCAACAATAATCTCAACCGAGTCTGAGAGTCGGCTAGCTTCATTCACATTAAGAGCGGTGTTGAAAAAAGGGCGACCAAAAATAGGATTTCCCTCACTATTCCCTGTAATGTCAAAGTCGTTTTTTTCATCTCCAGGAAACAACAGAGTGCCTCCCAATCCAAAACAAGGAGTCAGCCAAAGCCCTCCGTTTATTCCCCAGCCAGAACTGGGAGAAGAGCCTAAAGTCTCATCTCCAAATAAAATACGTGTATCAGGGTCACCAAGAATAGGTGATTCTACCAATGGGTTTGAATTTGTTGTTAAAAGAGGAGGATAAAAGCGTTCCTTTCTCCACATAAGGAGGTATTCAGCGCTTCCCCACCATCCCGGAAGCTGAAACCTAGAGCAACGAAAAGGAGAGCATGCTGCAAAAGAGAATTGTGGAACCAACAACAACAAAAGTAAAAGTTTATATTTCATATCCCCTACAGTAAACAGATTATATTTTCTTCATTGATGCCAGTCACCTCAACGATAAAGTCTCGTCGGATTAAAATATTGGTCTCCAAACGCACCCCAAATTCCCCCGGCAAATAAATGCCCGGTTCGATAGAAAAACACATGCCTGGAAGCATTTTTCTATGATCCGCTGTTTCTAAATTATCTAAATGAGCGCCCGCCCCATGTACATTCGTATCAATATTATGTCCTGTCCGATGGGTGAAATACTTGCCATAGCCGCACGCTTCAATGTGCCCACGACACACATCATCTACCTCAGAACCTTTGATTGGTTTTTTGTTTTTCATCCTCTCTCGGACAAAGGCGATTGCCTTTTGTTGAGCTGTTTTAACTATTTCGAAAATCTCTTGCTGTCTAGGTGTGGGCTCTGCAGCAGCCACTGCGATACATGTAATATCTGCATATACACCGTGCGGAAAATCCTTTTTGCACCAAAGATCTACAAGCACGAAATCGCCCCGATTAATCTGACCTGTCGAGCGTTTATTTGCCATATAGTGGGGTAGTGCTGAGTGCCCATTAACAGCACAAATGGGTCCATCTTCTGTAATGCAGTTTTGAGCGGTAAATTCGCTTAAGATGTATTTTTGTACTTCGTATTCGGTGATTTTTTGATCGCGCCTAAGACGATTGCTGATTAAGTCCCACACTTGTGAAACCGCATTTTGAAGCACTTTTGCTGCTTCATAGTGAGATTCTATCTGTCGCTCATCTAATACACTTGTAAATTGCTGCAAAAGATCTGCAGAACTTAAAACCTCCACCCCAAAACCTCGAATCACTTCGAGAGTTCCTGCATCTACAACGGACACATTGGGATTTGCATTACGTGGAGAATATTCCATCACAACAGACTTAGCTTTTGCTAAAACAGTGGATTTCAAAACTGCTTCCAAGTCTAACCAAGAGAGATAGAGATGTTTTTGCCCAGGGAGAATATCTAAACTCTCGGACTCAATTTGATGCAAAATTTTTTGAGGTTCGCCTTTTTTTGGAATCCAATAAAAAAAACGGCGTGTTAAAACTAAGTGAGACGGAATTCCTAGAAGCTCTTTAACAAAGCGATTTGAACCGTGATTATCGTAAAGAAGCCATCCATCCACTTTTTGTTTATTTAAGTACTCTTGAATCTGTTCAATTTTTTCTCGGATATCCATAGCCCGCACTATTGCAAATCAATGATTTTTTTAAAAAACAAAAAGAATTATACAGCTCATGACTGTATCTCCAATAGCATCAATTTAAGAATATATAAACCTGGATTTTGGGTTTTAGCCTTTGCAAGTAAATTATCTATCAGCCTGCAGTTAAGGTTATTATGAAAAACTGCATTTGCCTGAAAGGCTCCATAAACGCAGTCTAACACTTTGTCGTACAAGACTTGAGATTAAACAATCATTTTATCCTGCCTATCCTACCCGCCGTTAGGCGGATTTTGCCTATCCTGTTAGTAGAATCATCGGGTGGAGACTTTAGAGAAAAAATTTATTTGTGTGCTCTTAAATTGACACCATTGACTGTATAATCAGCAAATAGCTGCATGATGTCATCCCTTGGCTTCATTTTTTGCATATATAGATCTAAAGCAGTCTTACCTTCTGTATCTTTCAGTTTTGGATCTACACCAGCTTCCAATAAACTTGCAAAAATCTCTTTTGAGCTATTAAATTTTACAGCTGAATGAAGGTTGGTTCCGCCCGTACTATTTGAGTAATTGAGATCTACACCAAAAGAAATAAGTTCTTTGATGGATGCAAGATCATTTTTTCTAATTGCGTCTCCAAGCAGACGTTGCATCTCCATCGGTATCGGAGATAGCACGGCTCCGTATTCCAAGAGAAGGCGAGCTATTTTATAACCTGTCTTCTCAATTATGCTAGCCAAAGGCATTAAATGATTCAAATCTACTCCAGCCTTGAGCAAAGCCTCGATTTTATAATACTTTTCCTCAGAAGAAATGGAACTCGCTAGCACCACATTTACCCATGACCGTCTATTGTCGACATCACCAAGACTGGCTTTTGTGGATGCAGCAAGCAATACATCAAATAATTCCTTACGACATTGTTGCCGTGGTGCTGGTTCATTCCACAATCCAGGCAAGCAGACTAAATGCTTGTAAAGAACTGTCTCACGTCTACCACACTTTATATTTGGATTTTCTCCTTTTCGCAGTAAAAGCTTAATAACTTCCAATTGCGATTCGACATTTGAGATTTGAATAGCTGCGTGTAATGGTGTGCCCCCCGCCTGATCTTGCACATCCTTATCTAAAGAACAGCTACTATATAGCATTTCTAGAATCTGTTGATCTCCAAGCTTCGCTGCATAATGGAGTGGAGTCCATCCATTGTGACCCTGTAGATTTGGATCTACATTATCTAATTTCAATAAAATCTCGAAAATTGCACGAAGTTGTTCAAGATTTTTTTTAGTCTTTATAGCACTTTTTAGAAGTGAATGAAGAACATTGTCTTCTCCTTTATTTTTGGTTTGGGGAAGCACTTCTCTACGAATTAACCATTGAATCAGTACACTGTCTCCACAATAAGCCGCGTGCTCTAAAATCGTAAGATTTCGATCATCCTTATCATACGGATTGACTCCCGCACCTAATAAAAGGTTTATAATACTTTCTTTTTTAGATTGTGGAATTTCTATATAGGGTAGGCTATTCAACACTAAATTCGTCTTAATCGAAGGATGGGAATGCGTCAAGTTTAGCTCCCCCTCTTGGCTTAGTAAATAGTGTACTATCTCTACATCTCCTAATAGACAAGCGATGAAGATAGGATTCTCATTGTCACACCCACCACACTTATTATTAATGTTTAATAGGTGAAGGGGTAAAACAGATTGGATTCGCAAAACAGCATCTTGCTTGCTAAGTGATTGATATGGCACATTTTTTTTTAGACGCGGAATCTCTTTCACAATCCGATCTCTAAAGCGTGTCTTACTCATACACTGTATTTTTCTAATCAGCATAAGCCAACCCTCATTCTTATCAGATGTGCTTGAATTTGTAGCAGAAATCGTCGTCCAAACGTTCTTAAAAGCTGAGCTTGCAGCATATAGAAAAGAGAATCCAGCTAACAACCTTCTATGATAGGCTATTGGACCCAAAACAGTCGCTTTTGGGTCCAGTTGTTGCACCCGTCTCGCAAGTTCGTTATATGCAAAATGATTCAATTGAGAAAATCGCAATAAATTATTTATCGATAGATAGAATGCGATGTGTTGAAAATGATTATAAAAAACATAATGACGTATTTCTAGATCTTTACTTTTCTCAATTTTTCTAATCTTATTCGAGTCTGAGCCCGAATCAATTTCTTCAAACTTTCTCTTTGAACCACATCCTGAAATAGTGTTACTCATAAATACTTTATTTACCTAAACTTTGGGTTATTAATGATTCAATGTTTGGATCAACACCGATGAGGCTATCATTCTTAGCATCAAGGAGGGCTCTTTAAGCCTTTCTATCAAAAAAGGAAGCGCTTTTCGATCTCCAATTCGACTCAATGACTCCAAAATTTTGACCTGTGTTTGTCGGTCGGAGCGAGGATATTCTTCTAAAAGCGTGGGGAGCGCTAAAGGATCTTTTCCCCAAGAGGCCAAGATCAAAGCTGCTTCTAAACGGAGCTCTTGATTTGGATCGTTTAAAAGTGCGCGCACAAGCTCAAACGCTGATTCATCCCCCTCCCCCAGTAACATTTCTGCAGCAAGGCCTGTGACACCCCATTTTTTTTGCTGCAAGAAGGCTGTGATAGAATCTAAAGCTCCGGGCGAATCTAGAATAGCTAAGAGGTTGAGCATTTCTAAACGCACTGTCTGATTCATCACCTCTGGATAGTTCGGAATGGTAGGATTGTGGCGCAAGGTACTTTTTTCTAATGTTTGAAAAAATCCCTGCTCTGAAATCATCCAACGTTCGGAATTGTGCATGAGCGCGTTCTCTAAGATCTCACACGCTTCTACACACGACTCCCGTTGACCAATCAGAGCGAGGGCTAAATTAACCCGTACGTAGGGATCTTTTGTTTGAGGCAAAAACTGCACGGCAAGTTCCGTACCGTAACGCCCCGCTGCAGCTACTGCCGAAGCTGCCAAAGCGCGCACATGAGGCTGATCGTGCTTCAACCACTTGAGCATTGCTAACTTGCCTTCTTCACAGTCATTGATCAACCAGACCCAACTCGCTGTGACCCCAACGACTGAATCCAGTGAATTACAAGAGAGTCTCCGAATGCGGGAGTTAAGCGGCACTTTTAAAACTCCCCAGGTTTTTAAAGCAGCTGCTTGGACAGCTGGCTGAGAATCGGCTAATAAAGGTTCTAAAAGATAGGAAAACTCCGTTAATTCACAATGCGCAATCACCTCACAACCAAGAGTTCGTAAACCAGAGCGAGGACTTTTTAGTAAAACTTCTAATTCTTCTTTTTCGACACACTCGCGCATATTCACAATCGCTTCAATGGCGGCAAGTGTTTCGCGCGCTCCTGCTTTTGGGCTAGCCACAATCTGCATCAAATGAGGAAGATAATTTTCTAGCTTGAGCTTTCCAAGCGCCTTGATCACTTTAAGACGCACCTCAAGAGAAGATTCCTCAAAAAATAAACGACAAAGCTCATCTTTTAAAGGTTGATCTCCATAAAGTGCTGCCAGCTCTACAGAGGCTAGACGAATATGCGCATTGGTATGACGTAAGCCGTCTAAAATAAAAGGCAGAGCGCGCATATCTTGTGTAAGGGCCGATCCGATGACTGAAATTAATTGCGAGCTTGTCGCAGAAGCTGTTTTCCCTTTTTTTAGAATACCCCAACACATCGACTCAAGCAACTCTTGCTCCATCGACTCTTTTTCAAAAAAAGCGTGAAATACATCCCACGCTGCCATCATCTCAGCATCTTCTCCTCCAGCGGCTAAACTTTTGATCAGATAGCCGTGGATCAAAGGCGAACTTGGATAAAGATGTAGAGCGTGCTTAGCTTCGATCACCGCACTTTTTGTATCCCCAATTAACAAATGCGCTTGTAAACGGCGTGCTGCCGATTCTGGAGAAGCGCTCAACAAAGAGGGAAGCAACAATAGAACTAAAAAAATATTACGGGTGCACATGCGCTTTTACAAGGGGTAAAAATGATTTAAAATCTGCGGAAGCCGCATCCCCAATAAGTTCATAAAACACAGATTCAGAACTGCTTAATCTCGATCCTGCATCCCGCAGCTCTCCCATTGCTGTTGAAAAATCAAATAAAGAGCGGGAGCTTACAGCATCGTTAAGCACAATGACATTTTTTTTTGCATAAATAAGATCTTTAGCTGTTTGTAACACACACACATGCGCCTCTACACCAATCAAAATCCAAGTTTGGATCTGCGTTTCATCAACAGCTTTTATAATAGAGGGGTCTCTGTATCCCGAGAAGGTTGTTTTGGAATAAATCTGTTGCCCTTCGGGCAAAAAATTCTTTACCGCAGAGAGTGTATTCCCCAATCCTTGAGGATATTGCTCTGTGACAAAAATAGATAAACCAAGCGCCCTGGCTGCTCGAATCGCAAAACAAATGCTTTCCATTACCTGGCAAGAGCGATCGACAAGAGGGAAGATTTTCTCTTGCACATCGACAACCCAAAGTCCCGTTGTTTGCTTCTCTAATAAAGGCATCTTAACCCATTGCTCCCAAAGGTTTACCACCTATCAAATGGAAATGAAGATGAAAGATTGTCTGTCCTGCATAAGGTCCATTATTCACAATCAGGCGGTATCCTCCCTCTGCTAAGCCAAATTCTTTTGCCAGCTTTTGTGCCACCTGAACAATTTCTCCCAAAAGCGGCAAATCTTGAGCTTCCATTGTTTGAATGTCTGGAATCACCTTTTTAGTGATAATCAACAAATGTACAGGCGCCTTTGGATACTTATCCTTGATCGCTAAAATGTGTTCATCTTCATAAACCTTCTCAGCAGGAATCTCTCCATCAATGATCTTTTCAAAAAGAGTTTTCATCATCTAATCCATACATTTTTAAAACAATTCTTAAAGCTTCTAAAGCATTCTCACGCGTTTCCCAGACAGAGGTGAAACGTCCCTTGTGGCAAAAGATAGCCCCCTTAATTCCAGAAGCTTGAACTAGATCTTCTTCTAAAAGACCCGCCCATTTTTCTGGGAGAGGGAGCCTCACCTGCATGCGGTGTTCCTCATCGGGAGGAATGCCGCGTAATTTCCAGTGCTCTTTTGCAGGCATGACAACAAAAAGAGCGGGGTGATCTTTTCCACCCAAAGCAAAAAAACTATCATTCCAAGAAACAGCCTTGTCAAATAAAAGACAAATTTTATTCCGTTCCATCACCTTTTTAACAGTTTTTTGGCATTCCATATTGTACAAAAACCGCTCGTGGAGCCTCTGTAAGACACCCAGCACAAAATTAAGCGCCTGACTAAAAGCTTGCTCTTGCATCTCATCTGTCGCTTCGTAAGAAACAGGATTAAAATTCGCAATAATGTGCGAAAAACTGCAATACCCATAGAGCTGAGGAGAAAGGCCATTGTCGTGCGCATCGACACCTGCAACAAGCGCTTGATTGAAATATTCAAACTCCTCATTTGAAATGATCCCCTCTTTGAGTAAATAGAGTAAGATCATTCCCGCACTACTCAAATTCCCCTGATAGCTCACCTGGTGATGATCAAAGAGCTTTTGGTCGGGAGCGTACACTCCTCCCACATCGCATACAAATTCGCAACTTCTAAGTGCACCGGAATCTCGGGTACGCACCACCCCGTTTATATCAATCAAATCAAAAAGAATAAGAAGAGCGCAGGCGGTCACCTCATCTGCATGAAAAGGACCGTTGTGAATACCAACTGTGCGTGAACGTTTCATCAAAAAGACACCTCAAAAAGAACCTTCCGATTGTAACAAATCGCGAATATTTCTCAATAGAAGAAAAGTTATAAACAATCGCTCACCCTCATTGTTTATAGAGAGTAAGCGAACAAGTACACACAAATTATGAACACAATTTCAACAACGCAACCCGTTATAACTTCCAAGCAGAAGGTGAAATATGCGTATAAATAGCGTACAAAAACAAACTTTAAATGAAAGAGGAGATGCACTATGAAAGAGGAATGACAAGTTATCTACACTACACTCAACACGACCTAGTAACACCTGATGGATCCATCACAAAGTTTAAGTTAATCAATCCAAAAGAAGCGCACGCCGAGGTCACAATCGAAGCGATCCCCCCAATCTTTATAGGCTATCAGATCGATAAGAGTTTGATTTTCTTTAACTTTAAAAGTGTTTTAGCTCAACTCGGTCTCAATGCAGTTGAGCAAGAAATCGTTTTTGATCAAAAAAATGCACGCGCCTTTGTCAAAGTGATCATCACAGCTTTATCTCCTCTTGCAAGCAAAATGCTCCAAGAGCTTGGTGTTGGTGCCTGTATTGGAAAACTTTTTGCAGCAGATGATCGAAGGCGCGTGCGTAATCCAGATTATTTTTCTCGCATGTTTGGAAGATCTGATCGAGATGGACTTCCTTTACTTTCTTTGGGGGGGCTACAAGGGAGTGAAAAGCTCACTGTAGAGAGAATCGATGGGCGTATCATCGCTTTTTTAGCTCTACGAGAGGGATGCATGACCTATGAGCCTTCCATTGAGAGCTTTTTACCCACTTTGGGACGCGCTCTTAAGCAAAAAAAGACTCTTCGAGAGTTGCTTCGCCTTCACCAGGTTTGGAAGCAAGGTATTCCTCGCGTTGTAAAGTCGGATGATGTTTTGCTCGTATGTTCCTCGCCCTTGCACATCCGTACTGTATTTGGACGGGTTGTCGATTCTTTACTCCCCACCGGCTACCAACACACCTCAGCGCGCATTTTGCAACCTGACACACAAGCCTCGGGCGATATTTATGAGCTCTTTGGAAATGCCACTAAAGAGATCTACGATATTCCTCTCGAATTTTACACCCTAGAACCACATAGAGAACACTCTTTTTTCTCAGATCGCGATCAGTTGCAAGAGTCTTTAGAAGATTCCAAGACCATTTTTGATACCTTTCAGACTGCTCCCGATCCCCAAGAAAATCGCGCGGCTGTTTTTCTTGTAAAGGGAAGCTACATGCTTAAACTCCAAGAAAGTGATTGGATCATCCGCAATTCTCCTCAACA
>JAJACO010000068.1 GCA_022601475.1 Chlamydiales bacterium | reverse complement strand
CCCGTCCAATGCGGGGTTGTGTATAAAAAATGGGGCCTTTGGAGCTGATCCAAACAGCTCCGATCATCAACAGCAGCAGAGGGAGCGAGGCGCTAAGCACGGCAAAGCTAAAGAGAATATCAAATAGCCGCTTGAAGAGGCTGTGATGGACTTTAGGTAAACCAAAGGTGTGAAATGAGAGGACTCTACTTTCCATAAGAAGACAGCTTAAGGAAAGCAGAGTTTTTTTTAAAGGATGTGTTTAGACAGGGGTGTAAAGACAACCCTAAGTGATTGACATTAAATATTTTTTTATGTTAAAGTTTTGCCTCTGTCTTATTAAAGTAGGGTAAAAATGATAACCAATATTTCAAACATAGATCAAAGCCAAGTAAAATTTTCGTGGTGCCACGAGGAAAATGAGGGTGTCTCGGTTATAGACATTAATCAAGATGAGCTATTCACAGGCTTTTCCTGGCAAGGGCTTTACGAAAGAGCCTCTGCTCATGTTCCTTATTATGTGGTCGCTGCGGCGTTGATTCAATCTGGAAATGCATTTCATTGTCGGATATACGACGGGTTATCTTTTTATAAGTTTAGTAAAGAATCTAAAATAGATCCATTATCTAGAGAAGAATTTATTAAAATAGAATATATATTCTTTCGATGCTTGGAATTTACCAGATTAGACGTTGATAATAAGCAACTTCCTTTGATTCCAAGTACGTCTATGCATTGGGATCGTCACGCAGTTTTTGCAGAAAAAGCAATGTCGGAAGAACATGATTTATTTTTTGATAGTTTAAATGCCGCCGCAGCTGCTGCTAACAACAGTTCTGTAAACACGCAATTAGCTAAATCTCAGTTTTTGATCGGAGCGAGTTTTTTAAATAAAAATATCACAGCAGGCATTCGATGGATATGGACTTCCGCACAGTTAAATTTATCATGCGCTCAGATGCTCTTAGGACAATTTCCCACTAATTTAACTGGAAAAAGTTACATTTCAATAAACTTTCAAGAACAAATCAAGTGGTTTTTAAAAGCCCGCGATTCTGATTCAAGAGAATAGTAGCAGCTAGTACACAGGATGAGGCCATTGAACAACTCAAGCTTTATGTCGTTTTTGGAATCTTTCAAATGGGGAAAAAAGGTTCCAAAACGGACGCGGGCTTGAGTTGTTCAATGGTCTCAGTATCAGTTTTTACGGGGATACGACTAATAACCGTGAACATTTACCTCTCGAAGAAGTTCACTTCTATCAGTCTATTATCAAATCCTCACCCTATCTTTATTTTTAATAAATAATTGTCGTGTATAATCAATTACCTAACTAAAATAAAATAAATGGTTTACTATGATTAATTCTTCCGCTGTCTATGATTCTATGTGCAACGGCACTTTAAAATCATACTCTCTTAAAACCGTAGAAGATGTGCAGAGCTCTTCTATAACATTGGATTCTTTGGATACAAAGTCTGAAATAGTTGATAAGATTTTTGACGATTTTGTGAATTTGAATAATGAATCAAAAATTGAAACTAATCCTGCGGTTAAGGAGTACGCAAAAAAAATAACAGAGTTAGTTAACAGCGAATCGTTTGATATTAAAAACTTGAAACCAAATAATAAATGCGATATTAAAGATTTTTCTTTACTTAAGAGGGATTTTTATAAATGTGGAGAAGGAGCTGCAAAGAGTGAATCTGATTTAAATCTTTATTTTATAACAAATAAGGGTAAATTTTGTAGAGAAGAATCATTTAATGAGCTTATTAATAGGTTGGGGTGTAATAAAAAACAAATAAATTGCAAGAAAAAAGAAGAGAGAAGGAATAAATCCAGTGGTAGAGATAAAATAAAAAATGAATCTTTAACTCGATGGATTGATCCAGATGAAATTAAACCAATACGTTATTCACAATATTCTATAGATAATAAAACTCAAGAAGGCATGGAGCTTTCTGAATTATTTCAGAATATGAGTGCAAATGGCTGGAAAAAAGAAACTTCAATTGCTGTAGTTGTGATGCCTGATGGCAAGCTAACCTCTTTAGATAATCGTCGACTTTATACAGCTAAGAAAATTATTAATACATTTCCTGAAAAAGAATTTAAGATTAAAATTACGGAATGGAAAGCCGATACTACCGTTCCAAAACGTCTGTTACAAACTATTATTCACAACTACGCAGTAGGAGGACAATTACATTCTCCTGACCAATTACCTCCATCAATTCAAGTAGGCACATATGCTCAGGCAATTTTGTTACGTGCCAACACTCGCGAAGGCAATCTACAGTCAGGAAATTACGGATTCGAAAATGATCCTATTATTAGGCCGTCTTAGCAAATAAGTATTTAACCATTAGAAGGTAAGCTCTTATGAACTGCTTGTGTAAAAACTTGGTTTGTTAGATCGAGCAGGAGGTCTGAATTATAGGGTAAGGATTTAAGTGTTTGCAGCGCTTTGTTATAAAGCGCATGCGTTGCGCTCTCTGCTTTTTCTAGTCCTTCGGGGTGATCATTATCTAAAATATCATCTACCATCTGAAAAAGCTGCCCAAATTGGAGTCCAAAGGTTTTCAGGGTTTGTCTATCTTGGGGTGAGGCATTCGCTACAATGGCTCCAAACTCAATGGCTGCAGAAAAGAGTGCAGCTGTTTTTAGGGTATGCATCTTCTCTATTTGATCAGAATCTTCAATATCTAAGATCTGCCCACCAATCATTCCCTCTCCGCCAGATGCAAGAGCAAGGGTTTGGATTAGTTGAATTTTTTGGCTATCTGTTAGAAGAGAAGCATTTGATAGGACATCAAAAGCATAGGTGAGTAGGTAATCTCCGGTCAAAACTGCATGCCCCTCGGTGTAGAGACGGTGTAGAGTGGGTTGTCCGCGGCGAAAGTCATCATCATCCATGCAAGGGAGATCATCGTGAATAAGAGAATAGGTGTGGACCATTTCAAGCGCGCAGGCAGGATCCATGGTAGCTTGGATAGAATGAGCATCAAGCATGTGAGTTGTAGCTAGGGTAAGAAGCGGACGCATTCTTTTGCCTGGGGATAAAAGGACGTGGCGCGCTCCATCGTAGAGAGAGCTGGAGCGCGTATGGATAAGCGCGGTTAGATGTTGATCGATCTGAGCTTTGTACTGATTTAGCATACATCTGTCCAGTCTAAGACCACTTTCCCACAATTTCCAGAGAGCATTGCGTCAAATCCTTTTTGGTAGTCATATGCAGAGTACCTGTGGGTGATGACAGGTTTAACATCGAGTCCGCTTTGAATGAGGTGGCACACTTGATACCAAGTTTTAAAGATCTCTCTTCCGTATATACCTTTGATTGTTAGCATTTTAAAGATAACTTGATGCCAGTCTAAGTGTGCGTGCGAGGGGAGAATTCCCAACAAGACAAGGTGGGCTCCATGATCGGCTAGATTTGGTAAACTTTCTAAAGCCTTTGCGTTTCCAGACATTTCTAGGCAAATTTGAAAGCCTTTGATAGAGAGCTCTTGCATCACCTCTTCAACCGATTGGTTTTTGATGTTTACAGCAGCAGTTGCTCCCATTTTTTTGGCGATATCGAGGCGATATTCATTGAGATCTGTGATCACCACATGTCTTGCTCCCGCTTTTTTTACAACCGGAATGGTCATGAGTCCAATGGGTCCAGCCCCTGTGATTAAGACATCTTTTCCTACTAGGTCGTAGGAGAGAGCTGTATGCACAGCATTTCCTAATGGATCAAAAACAGAAGCTTCTTCGTTTGTAATATCATCGGGTAGCGGAAATACGTTTTCGGCAGGAATACAGAGGTACTCAGCAAAGCACCCATTGCGGTTCACTCCAACACCGATGGTGTTGGGGCATAAAACACGCGCTCCTGTACGGCAGTGGTAGCATTGTCCGCAGGTGATGTGCCCTTCTCCGGATACCCGCTCTCCAATTCTGAATCCTTTTACGTTTTTACCTATCTCAATAATCTCTCCGGCAAATTCATGGCCGATGATGGAGGGGATTGGTAGGGTTTTGGCTGCCCACTCATCCCAGAGATAAAGGTGGATATCTGTTCCACAGATCGAGGTTGTATGGATTTTAATGAGAACTTCGTCATCACCGGTGGTTGGTTTTTCAACATCTTCTATCCACACCCCTTCACGAGGCTCTTTTTTTATGATTGCTTTCATGTTATGTCCTCTTTAGATGACGTTTAATTCTCTACCCACTTTCTCAAAAGCGGCAACAGCGCGATCGATATCTTCAATAGAATGTCCAGCAGATATCTGAGTGCGGATTCTAGCAGCCTCTTGAGGAACAACCGGATAGAAAAACCCGATTACATAGATGCCTTCCTCTAGCATTTTTTTTGCAAACACTTGAGTGAGTTTAGCATCGCCTAGCATCACCGGAATAATAGGGTGATTTTTGCCAGCAAGCTCAAACCCAAGAGCGGTCATTTTACTTCTGAAGTACTCAGCATTTCTCCAAAGGGTTGCACGTAGAGTCTTTCCCTCTGTCTCAAGTAGATTAAATACTTCAAGGCTTGCAGAGGCAATACTTGGAGCCAAAGTGTTTGAAAATAAATAGGGTCTAGAGCGTTGTCTAAGCCACTGAATAATTTCTTTACGTCCTGATGTGAAGCCGCCGGATGCACCTCCAAGCGCTTTTCCAAGAGTTCCTGTAATAATATCTACTCGATTGAGCATTTTACTATATTCGTGTGTTCCTCGTCCATTTTCACCCAAAAAACCGGTAGAGTGGCAGTCATCTATCATCACAAGAGCGTTGTATTTATCTGCCAAGTCACAAATGGCGGGGAGATTAGCGATGATTCCATCCATTGAAAATACACCATCTGTTGCGATAAGGCGAAAGCGGCAATCTTTGGCTTGTTTGAGCTTTTCTTCCAGATCTTCCATATTGTTGTTTTGGTAGCGGAAGCGCTTGGCTTTGCAAAGACGGATTCCATCGATGATGCTGGCATGATTGAGAGAATCGCTGATCACAGCATCTTCAGGGCCAAGAAGGGTTTCAAAAAGCCCACCATTTGCATCAAAACAAGAGGAATAAAGGATTGTTTCATCGGTTTGAAGAAAAGAAGATATTTTCTTTTCAAGGTCGATATGCACAGTTTGTGTTCCACAAATAAAGCGTACCGAGGCGAGACCAAAACCAAATTTGTTGGAGCTTTTTTGCGCGGCTTCAATGACCCTGGGATGATTGGAAAGCCCAAGATAGTTATTGGAGCAGAAATTTAAGACTTTGGTGTGGTCACTGAGTTCAATGTCCGCTTTTTGGGGAGAGGCGATCACGCGCTCCTGCTTATAAAGACCTGTTTCTTTGAGTTGATTGAGCTCATTTTTGAGGTATCTGAGGTAGGTATTGTCCATAATTAAAGCTCCTATTACTTTGAACCAAGGGTTTTAGGTTATTATTCTATAAGGTTTCCACTAGATAAAATTAGTTTTCTGTCGCAAAGAGAGGCTAGCGCGTCATCATGGGTAACGACAATTAGAGATTTCTTAAAATCTTTTACAAAGCTAAATAGCAGATCGTGGATATGTTGGGATGTTTCGTGGTCGAGATTCCCAGAAGGTTCATCGGCCAGGAGTATATCTGGATTATTGCATAAAGCACGAGCGAGAGAAGCGCGCTGTTTTTCTCCCCCTGATAAGAGTTTTGTTGGAAAATCAATCCGTTTTTCTAATCCTACTCTTTTTAAAAGATCCATCGCATGTTTGTAAGCAACAGAGTGTTTATGGATGGGTTTACCACCGATCAGAGCGGGCATTAAAATGTTTTGTAAAACGGAGTAATCATCGAGCAGATTAAAGGCTTGAAATACAAATCCAATATGTTGATTGCGCAAGGAGCTGGGAGAGGTTTTAAGTACAGACTTACCAGAAACCAATAAATCTCCAGATGAAGGCTCTTCGAGAGTTCCTAAAATTTGCAAAAGTGTGCTCTTTCCTTCTCCCGAAGCGCCCATAATGGCAATGCTCTGAGAGGGGAATAGGTCTAAATTAATATTTTTAAGAACCTCTACCTCGTAGGGAGAATTAAACGTTTTACAGATTTTTTTTGCCGATAAAATCGGGTCCATATTTCCTACTCGGATTTTAATATTTCTGTTGGCCTAATTCTTGAAGCTTTGACCGCCGGAATGATCCCTGCAAGTAGAGAAATCACAAGAGTGGCGATTAAGACAAAAATCAGAGCCGAATAACTTAAATCATTAGGTAGCGAGCTTCCGTAAAATGCAGATTGAAAAGCATCCCTTCCTTGAAAAAAGCTTAAAAGACTCACAAGTGATTGGAGATTTTTTAAGGTTAGGATAGCTGCAGCAGTGCCCAATATGCAGCTGATCACACCTGTAACAAATCCACATAACCCAAAGATTGTTGCAATACTGCGTGGAGAAGCTCCCATTGATTGTAAAATTCCAATCTCTTTTTTCTTGTCATTCACAAGCAAGATCAACATAGAAATAATGTTTGAGCAAGCGACAAGTAGTATAATCACAGCGATTAAGGTGAAGAGATTTTTATCGCTATGCAACTGCTCCAAGATAGGGCGTGTAAATTCGTAATCGTGATACGACTGCACCGACCAATATTGACCAATTCCCCGCGCTTCTAGAGATTTAATCAGCTCTTCTTTAACAGGAGCTGCATCATTTAAGTTCTCGAGCCAAATGTTAATTCCATTGCCAAGCATTTGGTCAGCTACGGTCATATTACCGCGTAAAAGAGCGGTGACTTTGGGGTCGACAAAAAGTAGTTTATTACCGATGGGCATGACGCCAGGGTCATAAAAGCCAGCAACATAGACAGGGACTCTTTGCTCTTGCATCGAGCTGCCCGCTTGTGAATAGTAAGAGAGGTATCCACGGTCACCTAAGCGTACGTCACTATTTTTAAAGTGCTTGGCTACTAAAATTCCATCTCCTAAGAGTTGGTCGCATGGAACAGTAGAATCTTTACTTGTGCATGGTTGGATCCAGAGTGTGTCATCTGTAGGGTTCTGTTTGGGGGTGACAGCTCCAATTTCTAGATGCTTGTAATATGTTTTTCCAGAAATGGGGACATTTTGAACTTTGCCCTCAATTTTAAACCTGATTTCATCAAGGGAACTTGCTGTATTGAGGGATTTTTCTATAAGTTGCGGTTTAAAGGAGATTGCCTGATCGAGCAAAATTTGCATGCCTTGACTCGTCAAATAGCCCTCTTCACTTGAAAGGTGCATTTGCTCCTCTTCAAATAGAAGATGTATGGGAGTTGTTGTATATCCATAGGCGGCAAGCCTCTCATTTAAAGAAGGGAGCTCTTGTGTGGATTGAGGCAGAAAAACTTTATAGATTTGCCCATAGCGTACAAGACCCACTCCTTTCAAATTTCCATCGAGGGGAAAAAGGGCGGGAGTTAATTCAAACCCCTCTTCTTTGGTGATAAGGGCGTCTAATTGAATGTTTTCAAAAAAAGACTTAAGGTTTGAGCGGAATTGATCGGGAGTGCTGTCTAGAGGGAAATGCAAAGGTTCGTGCATTTCTTCTTCGGCAGGGGCGTTGATTTGCTCCAAGGTGAAAAGTAAATTATTATAGTCGGCAGCTTCAAGAGGAGAGATCATCGCAGCGACTCTCCGGTTTTGCTGATCGTGAGAGGCAATATAGGATACTTGTGTCAAAAAGGTTTGTTGGAGATCTTCAGATGAGAGACCCTCTCTTAGTAGCTGTAGACGTAAATTTCCAAAATTAACTTCGTATTCACGGGGCGAAATACCCTTGTATTGCAAAGAGCGAACGGCCTCGTACCCTTCTTTAACGGGGTCTTTTAGGCGGCCGTCGGGATGACGATCGGGCGGAGGGAAATCGTATAAAAGCTCCATGTCGAAGCTTGGATCGTACGGGTCTGTAGAAGAAGCTGCGAGCTTCTCTCCAATGGTTTTGGAGGTGTAGTTAGAGTCGTAGCTGAGAGAGTCAATTTGGTGGTAATACGAGCGGTAATAAGCCTCTGTGGGCGCCATGCGCACAGGAGCGTTGAGGGCGACAAGTTCATCCACCCATTTCTTTTCGATCCCTTCTGTGACCGAAAGAAAGAGGACAACAAGCCAAACAACTAATGAGATGACCAGTATTGAAATCAGCGAAATGATCGATACTGAAAGTTGTTTCCATCTTGGTACAAGATATTTGAGGGCAACAGTGAGCTCAAACCGCATCGATAAAATTACTTAGCCTCTTTAAAGATCACATGCTTACGCAGCTTGGGATCGTATTTTTTAAGTTCTAGGCGGTGAGTTGTCTTTTTTTTATTTTTAACAGTCCAATAGACCTCGGTGCTCTCGGTGCTTTTAAGCTTGATGATTTCTCGGTTTTTGCTTCCCATTTCCTTGTCTCCTCTTAGGTTTTAAAACAAATTATCTTAGGGAAATGAGATAAAAGATTCAAGTTTTTTGATCTTAAAGCTTCGATGCTGTATCTTATTCTGAAAAAAAGTTGAGATGATGTTGGGAAACAAAATAAATTTTACAAGCCTTGGGTGTCCCCGTAATTTGGTGGACAGCGAGGTGATGTTGGGGATTCTTTTGCAAGCGGGCTATGAAATCACTGAAGAGATCGAGCTGGCAGACTATTTGGTTGTGAATACGTGTGGATTCTTGGGGGCTTCTCGTTTGGAGTCTAAGCAAGCTGTTAATGAGCTGATGGGGCTTAAAAAAAAGAGCGCTAAGCTCATTGTGACAGGTTGCATGGTCTCGAAGCACCGCAAAGAAATCGAGGGAGTTTTCCCTGGAGTGCATTACCTTTTAGGTTCTGGAGATGTTGAGGGAATTTTAAAAGCTGTGCAGTCGGATAATCAGGGAGCTGAGATAGGGTCTGCTAAAAGTTATTTGGAAGCGGGTGATATTCCACGCCTTGTAACAACACCTTCTCATTACGCTTACTTGAAAATTGCGGAGGGGTGTCGCAAGGCGTGTGCTTATTGCATTATTCCAAAAATTAAGGGGCCTTTGCGCAGTAAGTCAACAGAGCAGATAGCGAGAGAATTTCGCTCTCTTTTGGATCAAGGAGTTAAAGAGATTATTTTGATCGCTCAAGATCTTGGAGACTTTGGGAAGGATCGAGGAGTTAAGCAGGGAGAGTTAGCAAAATTATTACGAGAGATTTTAAAAATTCCGGGTGATTATTGGCTTAGGTTGCTCTATTTGTATCCAGATGAGATCGATGATGAGTTAATCGAGTTGATGCAGCAGGACTCTCGACTGCTTCCCTATCTCGATATGCCCATTCAGCATATCAATAATGAAATGCTTAAAGAGATGCGCCGGACTACATCGGCAGAGCAGATTAAGTCGGTGATCACCCGTTTGCGGCAAAAGGTGCCCGGTGTAACGATCCGTACTAGTTTGATCGTTGGGTTTCCAGGGGAGAGTGAAGAGCAATTTCAGGAGCTCATGCAGTTTTTGGAGCAGTATCCGTTAAATCATGTGGGTATTTTTAAATACTCAAAAGAAGAGGGAACGGCTGCGGGTAGAATGGAAAATCAAATTTCTGAGGAGATCAAAGAAGAGAGGCTCTCAAAGCTTGCAGTCGTCCAACAAGAGGTTGTTAAAAAACTGAATGCGGAGATGATAGGTAAGCGGATTGTAGTAGTAGTAGAGAGTTATCATTCCGAGACAGACCTTTTGCTGGTGGGTCGATTTGAAGGGCAGTGTCCAGAAATTGATGGGCAGGTGATTCTCAATGATTGGCAGCTCGTAGAGCAATTTGGGGAGAGGTATCTTGTAGAAATCACCGATGTAGCGGGATATGATCTTGTGGGCAAGGTGTGT
>JAJACO010000067.1 GCA_022601475.1 Chlamydiales bacterium | reverse complement strand
CTCTGAACCACCTCCGCTCTTGAGAGAGCGTGTTCTTCCATACATTCGGCAATAGAGCTTTTTATCTCTTTTAACTTATTCTTTAATTCAACTTTTAGATTGTTATCACCGATTTCATCTACAAAAACATTCAAAGAAGCTTTGTTCTCTATCGCGTCTAAGAGACCCAAGATGGCAATTTTGCTTAGGATAACTGGCATCATTCCATCGATTTGATCTACTGATACCCACTTTTCAAGTTCAATTTTTCCATTTTTGAAGTAAGTAAGATGATTAATGACTCTTTGCTCTTTTGCATTCATCCTCTCCTCATCAAAAGTATTCTGCAATCCGTCGAGTATGTTCTCAATACCTGATATGTTTCGATCAAGAAAAGAGTTGAACCGAACGTTTCCGCCCAATCGGTCACTCCATGTGGATAAATAATGATCATGATACCAGTTATTGATGATCCGATTGCTTTGAATAAACTCATCTATTTTGTAAGCGAGAGGAGGGCATATAACTCCAACTACACACGAGATGAGTTCTCCTAAACTCCCTAAAAATACTAACCCGCTCTCTTTCAATTTCCGCCCTATCTCTCCAAATCCCACTTTACCAACGGCCTTCGCAAAAAGAACTAAAATTCTAATGGCTGTGGTGGCGACAATGGCAATACGAACAGGAAGTGAGAAAGCAAAATTCATCATCCCAAGAAAATACAAAACAGGGCGTATGGGCCGTAGATAAGGCGTGTCCCTTCTCCACGTTAGACTCATTGCATTATTTACTAAAAAAGGCTCTATCATACTCAACTTTTTAAAATGTTTTGGCCAAATTGTATAGAGGTTGCAAGAAACTTGCAATTTCTTTAAAAACATATCCAAACTCTACCCAACACGAAAAATACATGCTAAATAAATTTTTTATCCTTATGTCTTTACTCCCTTTTTTACTTTCTGCAAATGAAGAAACGTTAATTGCAAAGGCCGTGGAGGCGAGATCTCGCGCCTACGCTCCCTACTCAAATTACTACGTAGGAGCTGCCCTTTTAACAAGAGAGGGTGAAATCATCCAAGGAGCCAATGTTGAAAATGCGTCGTATGGCCTCACAATTTGCGCAGAAAGAGCGGCTGTAATGGCTGCCGCTGCCATGGACAAGCGTGACTATGTCGCGATTGCAGTTGCAACAAAAGATGGGGGTTTTCCGTGCGGAGCGTGCCGTCAAGTTCTCAATGAATTCAATTCTGAGATGGAAGTGATCTCTGTGGATGAATCTGGCCAGATCACGAGCAGAACAACTCTCGATAAGTTGCTTCCTAACGCTTTTGGACCACAAAATTTGGAATAAGCTGAGGCTGAGATCTCAGCATAACTCAAGCTTTAAGATGAACGTCTAATCCGTTTCCAAAACCAATTGAGCGCGCACCCCCATCCAAAGTGCTCTTTGAGAATTTTCCAGGTTTCTTTTGCAAAGCGTAAAATTTCTCCATAAGAAAATCGCCCAAAATCAAAATCGACAAACACCCGGTCAAGCATTGGAGTGCGCAACCCCTCTGTTTGTGCTATTCGACAAAAAAAATCAAATTCCACCCGCAGGCTGTACTCTGAATTAAACTTTCCAAGTTTATCGAATAGATCGCATCGAAACCACGTTGCGGGTAGAGTCGCTGGATGTTGACCTTTTTCTAAAAGTTGGGTTTCGATCGGAAAAAAAATGGTTTTCGGTTCTCGTTTAATTTCTCGCTGAACACTTCCGCAGTAGAGCATATCAGGAAAATCAGAGCGAATCACTTTTTCTGCAAAAGCGGCAAAAGTCCACTTCGAGAGATAATAGGTACCCGGAAAAATAAAAGAGCAGTAGCGCCCTGTTGCCAAAGAAAGGCCGCGATTCATCATATCGGCCACATTGTAACTTGCAACGGTGTAGATGCGAGTGATCAGTTGAGAATAATTATTTATAATTTCTAATGTGCGATCGGTGGAACCTGCATCTACAACAATTACCTCCAAAGATTCATACCCTTGAGATTTAACGCTTTCGAGTGTTTGTGCTAGCACCTCGTCGCAATTATATACGGGAATGATCAAGCTAAAGAGAATTTTTTCTTCATCTTGAAGATGAGGAAGAAAGCGAGCTGCTAAGTTCTCTACAAGCGGTGTTTTATGCGTGTCTGTTTTTTTGTGATTGCCCATCTTGATCTAATTCCCTATACTTGCAACCCTATGATTAATTTTCAAGAAATGATTGCAAAGCTCTCCCAATTTTGGGTAAAACAAGGGTGTATCCTCCACCAAGGATACGATCTAGAGGTGGGAGCTGGAACTTTTAATCCTGCCACCTTTCTCAGAAGCTTGGGACCAGAGCCTTATTCTGCAGTCTATGTTGAACCTTCAAGACGCCCGCAAGATGGACGGTATGGAGAGAATCCCAATCGGGTGCAGTTCTACCACCAGATGCAGGTGATTCTTAAGCCTTCTCCAACAGAAATCCAAGATCTTTACTTGCAGTCTCTCAAAGCCATCGGTCTCGATTTATCACAACACGACATTCGCTTTGTACACGACGATTGGGAAAATCCAACAATTGGGGCGTGGGGCTTAGGCTGGGAAGTATGGGCAGATGGGATGGAAGTGTCTCAGTTTACCTACTTTCAAGCGGTTGGAGGCCTACCGGTAAAGCCTGTCAGTGGAGAAATCACCTATGGTCTTGAAAGACTGGCGATGTATATCCAAAACGTCGACTCTCTATTCGATCTGCAGTGGAACGACACGCTCACCTACGGAGACATCTATAAGCGCAGTGAATGGGAGTGGAGCCACTACAACTTCACAAATGCCAACACAAAAATGTGGTTTGCCCACTTTGAAGACTTTGAAGCAGAAGCGTTCCATCTTATCCAAGCGCACCTACCCATTCCAGCCTACGACTTTGTAATGAAAGCGTCGCACGCCTTCAATATTTTAGATGCGCGAGGCGTGATTTCGGTTACAGAACGTACAAACTACATCTCACGCATCCGCAACTTGTCAAAACAGTTAGCCGAAAGCTATATCAAAAGTCGCGAATCACAAAAATTCCCCCTCCTTGCAAACAAAAAAGAGTTGCAAGCTCCCCTTGAGTCTCAACCTCCTAAAGCGTTTGACCCCACTGAAAAACAAGACTTTCTCCTTGAGATTGGCTCAGAGGAGCTCCCCGCGACCTTTGTTCCACTCGGTGTAAAAAGTCTTGAAAACCACATGCGTCAACTGCTTAAAACTCACTCCATCCCTTTTAAGACTCTACAAACCTTTGGTACTCCTCGTAGATTGACCATTCTCATTCAAGGATTACAAGCGGGCACCTCTTCTAAAACAACAGAACGAAAAGGCCCTTCAATTGAAGCGGCATTTGACACAGAAGGAATCCCCTCAAAAGCGGGTCAGGGCTTTTTTCGCTCACTCAATCTAAATGTCAACTCCCTATCGGAAATTGAAAAAGGTGCCATTCCGCAACTTGAAATTCGCACAATCAAAGCTATTCGCTATCTTTTTGCCACACTAGAGCAAGCAGGAACCTCCACACGTCATCTACTGACCCAAGAGCTCCCCAAACTCATTACAGCTCTTGACTTCCCCAAAAAAATGCGTTGGTCAGATCTCGAGATTGAATACGCCCGTCCCCTTAGATGGATCATTTCTCTCTACGGAGAAGAGGTCATTCCATTTTCATTAGGACATATTCTAAGCTCTAACTACTCGTATGGACACCGTCAACTGCACGATAAAAAGGTCATTATCTCTCATCCTAAAGAGTATGTAGACGCACTGCGCAAAGCCTCTATTATGGTCGATATCCAAGAGAGAGAAGAATCGATCTTAGAGCAGCTTTCCAAAATAGAGCACGCCCTTAAAGGACAAGCTCTTGCAAAAAAGCGCGTCCTTGTACAAGTGCTACATCTTGTCGAATGGCCCTTTTTAACAGCAGGTCATTTTGATCCCCGATTCTTGCAGGTACCACAAGAGGTTGCTATTTCAGAAATGGTGGAGCATCAAAAGTATTTCCCTCTAGCTGCAGAAAAATTACTGCCGCATTTTATCATCGTGTGTAATGTACCTCCCACCGATCTGATCCGC
The DNA here is from genome assembly GCA_022601475.1 of Chlamydiales bacterium. Taxonomy (GTDB): domain Bacteria; phylum Chlamydiota; class Chlamydiia; order Chlamydiales; family JAAKFR01; genus JAJACO01. The sequence goes on along the minus strand of JAJACO010000067.1, from coordinate 3,691 downwards.
GCAGGTAATCAAAAAGCGTTGAGCTCAAGACTTGCTGATGGCATGTTTCTCTACGAAGAAGATCTTAAAATCCCACTCGATCGGTTTAATGAAAAACTCAAAAAAATGATCTTTCAAAAAGAGCTTGGCAGCGTTTGGGAAAAAGTGGAACGGATCTCGATTCTTGTAGAAAATCTTCACTCTCACCTCCCTCTCTGCGATCTACATCTCGCAGAGAGAGCAGCGACCCTTTGCAAAGCAGACCTCGCCACTGGACTTGTGGGAGAATTCCCCGAATTGCAAGGGACGATTGGAAAACTCTACGCCTTAAAACATGGCGAGAATCCCGCTGTCGCTCAGGCGATTGATGAACACTGGATGCCACGGGGAGAAAAAGCGCCCTTACCCCAAAGTACGGTTGGCATCTTGCTCTGCTTAGCAGAAAAAATCGATAATTTCTTAAGCTGCTACTCCATCGGCCTAAAACCCACCTCTTCAAGCGACCCCTACGCTCTGCGCAGACAAGCGATCGGCCTGCTCAAAATCTTGATCGAGAACAAACTCCATCTTCCCCTTCCCGAAATGCTCAAACAAGCATCGACAAGGTTCTCAAAGTTCGATAAAGCAGCCGTACAGCCAATTCTCGACTATTTCACAAGCCGCCTGCGTACGATTTTTTTAGAGTATAACTTTGAAAAAGATGAAATAGAAGCTGTGCTCTCTCACCAATTAGATGATGCCTACGCTCTTTATAAAAAGCTTGAAGCGTTGCACTCTTTCCGCAGAGAGCAACCCAAAGCATTTGCTCAACTACTCGAAATACATACGCGCACTCGTAAAATTTTAGCTAATCAAAAATTCACTCCAAAGGGTGTGATCCCTACCCTCTTTCAAGAGAGTGTTGAGACAAATCTATTTCAAAAAATCGAATCGATCAAACAGAGTTTTCACACCCAACTTCTCGATAGAAGAGATCCCAAAAGCCATCAGTGGAAAGAGGCTATCTCTCTACTTGTAGAGCTGCATGAGCCCATTACAGCTCTTTTTGATCAGGTGAAGATTGTAAGTGAAGATGCAGCTATTCGAGATAACCGCTTCTGTCTCATTCAAGAGATCCAAAACCTCTTTGAACCACTTGCAGATTTTAGCAAAATCCAAGAACTTTAGGGCAAAAAGCGCTCCTTATCCCCCTCTTCGATGACACTTTTTTTGGAAAACAAACGGTGCCTATAACGGGCTACTACCCTGTATAGAACATCAAATGCAAACGAAGGCAAAAAAGAGATCCACCCTATCCAAGCGTATTTCCCTCCTAAAATCCATAGAATGCGCATCGCTCCCTTCGCTTCAATCAAAATCTGCTTAGAATTTTGTAAAAGCACAAGCGTATCTAGATCGGGCCTTTTTAAATATAAGTGTGCAATTTTTTCTTGAGCTGTTTTTCCATTAAGCGGTGCAAAACAAAATTGCTTTTTGCGATCTGTAGCCAAAATAAACCGGATGGCTCGGTTACATAAAGGACATTCACTATCATAAAAAATTATGTGTTGCATGATACAATCGAAGCGATAGCTCTTTTAGACTTTAGCTGATCAAACTGTTTAGCCAACTCTAACACTTCATCCTCGCTTTGATTTCCACTATGGATCTTCATCTTAATCTTTTCGCGTGTTTGCATCCATTCTCTATCCAAAAGTTTTTGCACCGTCTCTAAAAAAAGAGTCTCTGCACGTTCTTTATTCACTTTTTTTTGCAAAATCTCATCGATAAGACTTTGATCTTCAAGCTCTCCTGCCAGAGAGAGCATGTCTACTGTTTTTTGTTTCATAAGATGGGTAAAGAGCTGTTTGCAGCCCGAAGAAACAAAATGCTCTTCTGTTAAATAGCATTCCGCAGTTGGAAAAAACTGCTCTTGCATCAAAAAGAGCCAACGCAAAAGATCGAGTTCAAGAACACGGTTAGGATCGATCGATTTTAAAGAGAGTGGTCCAGATTCGTTTTTAATAAAGAGATTGGGACTAAAGTTCTGCCGCATCCCCACCATTTCTTCGGGCACTTGTACAAGAGAGGCTATTTTTTTTAAACTCTCGTGCACAACGACCGGATCTTCCCACTCCTCAATCTGTTTTTTGAGTGTTTTGATCAATTCTGCTTTTCCCGTGGGAGATTCTCTATTAATCTCTTGACTCAGATACCCCACCTGAAAGCTGAGATAGGTCTCTGCTTTTTCTAACTGCTCAATTAAATGGACAGTTCCAAACTTAGCTAAGTAACTGTCGGGATCGCTCCCCTTAGGAAGGTGCACCACCTTAACTTCGATGCCCACCTTCTGAAAGAGATCTCCTGTTTTAGAAGCAGCCGTCTTACCTGCAGTATCTCCGTCAAAAAGCAGATATACATCACGCACCCCCGTTTTTTTAAGTTCTTCCACATGCTCGCTACCAAAAGCTGTTCCCAAAGCTGCGACTGTGCAATTGAGACCAGCCTCAATCAGCCTCAGACAATCAATCTGCCCCTCCACAACAAGCGCCCGCCTCTCCTTTGTGATGCGCCGTCTGCAGTAGTTGAGTCCAAATAGAAGGCGTGATTTTTTAAAAATAGGCGTTTCTGTGCTGTTGATGTACTTGCCGCCAAATGTTTCTTCTTTGTATTTACGTGCAGAAAACCCAATCACACTCCCCATCACATTGCGAATAGGAAACATAATGCGATCTCGAAAAAAGGGGCGCTTTGTGGAGCTGCTGAGTAATCCCGCTTCTAAAAGAGTTTCATCATACAGCTTTTCAGCGCGCATCATTTTGCGAAATACAGCTTCGTCTAAAGGGGAAAGCCCCACCTCAAATCGTCTGATAAAATCATAAGAAAGCCCTCTTTTGTAGAGGTAATGCAGCGCCTCGCTCCCCTGTTCGGTGTGAAGCAAATAGCCATGAAAGTAAGAGGAGGCGATTGTACACGCCTCTTTTAGAGAGCCTTTATTTACACCCGGTTCGCTCTGCTTATCCTCATGCTCTAAAGACACATGAAATCTTTCTGCCAAAGAGTCCACCGCTTCTGCAAAAGATAAATTGAGATAATTCATCAAAAATTGAATCGCATCGCCATGCGCCCCGCACCCAAAGCAGTGATAATGAGTATCCGCTTTTTGAACGGTAAAAGAGGGGCTTTTTTCTTGATGAAAGGGGCAAATAGCCTTATAGGCAGAACCTGTTCTTTTAAGCTCAATGCTGCCACTGATCACCTCAATCAGATCAATTTTTTCGCGTAATCTCTCTAAACTCTCTTTTGTAAACATAAGGCAAAAACATACTCCTCTTTACTTGACCTCTTCTTCTCCCTAAAGAGAAGGGATTCCCAGTCTTCGCAGACTAGGCTCCTGCTTCATAGTCATCTGATACCTAGCTGTCCTAGCTTGGCAAGTGTGAGCTCTTTCGCACTAAATATGAAGGCATTTTTCATGAATGAGACCATTGAACAACTCAAGCTTGCGTCCGTTTTGGAACCTTTTTGCCCTGCATGATGCAACTCCTGTTTGGTATTGATCAGATATGTTGCAAATGAAATGGGGCTACGGGTTTGCTGTGTCATAGATTGTCTCTCCAGGATAGAGAGGAGATTTTACACAAAAAACTGAAAATAAAAAAGCATTTACAGAGGGGATAAAAGAACTTTTGGGGATTTTTGTCCAGGCCACTTTAGTGGCCGGCAGTTGGGG
>JAJACO010000066.1 GCA_022601475.1 Chlamydiales bacterium | reverse complement strand
CTTGAAAACAGCCCTTTTTCAGAAGAAGAATCCTCTTTGTTCATGGGGCCTTTCAGGCAAACGCAGTTTCCTCATAATGAGTATAATCCTCACTGCCTATCTTGCCCGCCGTCAGGCGGATCCTGCCCATCCTGTTAGTAGATCAGTTCAATCACATTCTTTCAGAAATTTAAAGAAAGATCTCAGGTTTTTGACCCTAGCGAAAACTCACCTACACTTGCTTCTGTCAAATAATCAGATTGGATCAGTTTACAAAAAACATCTGAATCCCCCCCACCCAATGCACAAGGAGCTAAGTCTAAAGCTGCTGCAACCAAATACATCGTCTGAAACAAGGCACCTAAATTTTTAAGAATTAAAGAGTAAGCTATCGATTGATACTTCCAAGAAACTCGCTGAAATCGCGCTGAAAAAATCAAAAGAACTTGAGGGATTTGTTCAACAACCATACATTCTGCCGCCTCTTTCAACAAAAATTGCGCTTGTTCATTTAAAGAAGAAATCTCTGAAAGTGAATGATTGGGTCGATTATATTTATAGACACCTCGCTCTATACCTGCGCATTCATGGATCACAACATTTGTCTCTAACTCATACAAGCCTCCGCCTCCTGGATAAGGACGCTTTTGATCAACCTCCCCCTCTACAAGATTAACGCAGTGTGAGTGATACAAAAAAGCTCCCAACTGCAGCTTGCTAATCGGATGTTTGCCATGAATACGCATAGACTTTCGCTCTCGAAAAGCTTGCTCAAGTTTGACATTGAGCGGGAGCTTAGAAAGTTTTATCTGATTAACGGAGAAATCTTCAATCACAGCAGGAAGAGGATCTAAAATGCTTTTAAAACGAAACGTCCCTCCCCAAGGATTGTTATGTCGTCCTCGTCGACTTCTGGCATGAAAATAAAGATCATGGAACTCCCACTGCATCAAGGCTGCACTTTCTTCTAGGGGTTGAATGAGTTTAGCTGAATAGAAAAGTAACAGTGCACCTAAAAGCTCTTTTTTTGGCAAAGCGCATCTCTGTTCAATTTCATCCAGTGTAAAAGGTTCACTTAAGTTCTTAAAAAAAAGGAGTCCTGTCTCATCCAAAAAGCGTATTTGTATTGGACTGAGTGGAGTTTCAATCACAAGTTCTGTCTCAATGAGCCTACATACTGCAAAACGAGAGAGCTGCAAAGGCTGTTTTGGTAAACTATAATGAAGTTCAAAATCCTCTTTTAAAGTTTCTAGTTGAAACCACTCTGTCTCATAAAAAAAAAGAGAATGCTTTTTAAGCTGATCGAAGTAGTAATAAAAAAGACTGCGCTGATTAAATGGAATCCATTGATCTAGCTCCTCTTCTTCAACACCTTGCTTTAGAGCTGAAAATGCTTTCTGAAAAGAGTTTGGAAAGTATTTAAACTTCAAATGCCCCTGCTAAAAAAAAATGGTGTCTTCTTTTATAGAAACAGCTGGCTTAAATTTTATGCGCATCCTCTTACCTATAAAAACATATGAATAGGATTGAGTTCAGACTCAAGCTTGCTTTGCTCTAACCACTGCATTTTAACGGGCACAGTATACAGCCTTCCGGGAGCAAAGCGTGCCCAAAAGTGTCTTAAACCAGGCACAAGCACGCGCGCCACATTTAATCCTATGTCCGATCGCGTTTGATCCAAAACAAGCATCTCCATTCCCAATTCTTCGACCACTTGTTGGCAAAAATGAATGTCTTCAAGTAGATCTTGATGTTCTATCTTAGGATAGTCCTCTTTAGATTTAACCAACTCGTTTGGCTGGAGATAGGGCTGATTTTCTAACGTGGAATTTTGCGCCCAATCCACAACAGATTTCAAGTCTATCTGAGCTTGTTTCCCTTCTCCCGCAAGCGTTTTATCTAACAGAGGACATACATCCATCATTTGATTCATTTCCGTTAAAGCGCGTATCAACGCTGTTTCAACATCTAGATGAGATCCGAGCCCCATAAAAATATTTTCTTGAGCGCTATTTTTTTTCCTTGAAACTGCCACAAAAACAGGGATTTTTAAATCATTTGTTAGGTCTAAAACCCACACCTCTCGCCCCAAACGAGAATAATCTTGCAAAAGGGATTCAATATAGCGATTGTTAAAACTTGTAAGATTAACTTGAGGCATCTTTAAACGATTATACCACCAAATAGCCACTCCATCTCGCTCCACAAGTTCAAAAAAACCTTGAAGAATCGCCTCTTCTAAACAATTGCCTGCCGCACATCCGTTTGAATCAGCAACTCCATACCATTCATTTTTTTTGGGAAAGTAACGGAAGTATGAGCAACTGGTGGGAAAATATTTGAATGCCTGTGCACTTAATGACCAAAATGGCGTCCAGTCAATTTCACAAGTTTCCTCAAAAGGAGACATGACTTTGCTAAAGGTCTGAACTTGAGGGTTCATAAGATCACGGTTTTTATACTGATGCTCGCTAAACAGCAAAGATGTATGTGGGTGAATCGCATCGGGGCCAAGTTCTTGAAAAGTTGCTTTGATAGATTTTTGACACCCAATATACTCTCCGGAAGCTCTTTCTAGAGCTTCGCAGAGCCCGCTTGCTTTAGCCGCTGTTTCAGAAATCCCCTTGCCTCCACACAAACTTCTCAAAGTGTGCAGATTGATTTCTTGAGAAGGTGCCGAACAGGCAAAATTACTGCCACTTAAGTAAGTATGGAAAGTAGTCAATGCATTGGGTGCGGGTTTTAAATAACGCACGATCCCCACAAGAGGGCTGATATGAAAGGAATATTTTTTTAGAGTTTCCTCCGGTGTAGCACATCGAAACCCATTGACTGCCTGCATCTCTTTTTTTTCTCTACTCTTCAACTGCAGAGGCTGCATCTCTTTATCAAGAGTATTTTGAGCACACAGAGGGCATGCTGGATAGTGTAATACGCAGTGTTCCTGTCTTTCAAAATTGAGCGTATTAAATGTCTGAATTTTACCTGCGAGTTGCACGCTTCTACCTGTAAGAATACGTTTAAAAATTTCTATTCCCAAAAGATCCTTTCCAAGATTGAGTGTGCAATCTAAAGAGGCTTTTGGAAGGCCAAGAGTGTTTTGATAACCCTTTTTTTTCTGAATATAATTTTCTTCAAGTCGATTTTGATGAATCCGTTTTTGCAAACACGTATAACAGGGTGATGCGTTCGCTTCAAAAAATGGACCTATCCAAATTTCACTCCCATAGAGTTTTACAAGTAACCAGGGGTGATTTTTCTCCCATGCTTTTTGAGCAAATATCTCGATCTCTTTTTGCAGATAGTCGTGTGCAATGACGACTGTAAAATCAGCTTCTTCGCGTGTTTTGACTGTACGAATTAAAAGAGCATTCAATTGAGCTTCTAGCGCCAAATTGTCTTTTCCATCCAAATCATAGAGATAAAGAGTTGTGGTACTCAAGCGCTCGTGCGCCTGCTTTTCATCGATATTGAGTAAACCACAATATTCTCTTATCTCCTTTGGGAGCAACTCAAGGTTCGCTTGAATATGGTGAAGTTCTGCAAGTGTATTTAATGCAAACCAAATTTGTTCAGCTGGCACTTGTGAAGAGAGTTTTTCTACAAGCTGATCAGCATTCAATTGTCCTTCTAGGAGCCAAGGAGCCAATAAAACATATGCTTTTCCTCTTAAGAGAAATTTCTCATGCTCAGAAAATAAATAAACCTGCTTATCATCTACAGTTTGTACATGATAAGCAGGATTCCACACCATTCTCTGCTCTTCTTCAATGAAAGAGAAAGGAAATGCTTGCATGTTCCTAGCCTATGTCCAAACACCTGTAGAACTTCCGGATGCTGTTCCAGCGGCAATATCTGCGAGAGATTTTTCAGAGAGCTCACCTTCAGGTTTTGAAGGCAAAAGAATATAATGAGTTTGTTCCGTATCCTCGATAACCTCAAGATCAATTTCTTGCGGAACTTCTATTCCATAAGTCGCAAGCACTTGTTTAGGATTCTCTTTAAATTGTGCTTTAAACTGTGGATCACTCCAAGCTTTAGCTACTATTTTGGGCCATAGTTTATGAAATAGTTCGTGTGCATGATCAGCCATCTTTTCCTCCTTAAGAATTAAGTCTCTTTCTCGAGTCTATGCCTAAAAAACGGAAATTGTTCAATATTTTCTTTTAAATTAAAATCGTTTAAAAAGGGAGTCAGGCCTGACATTCTTTCAAAAAAATGAAAAAGTGTGGTAACAGCTCAGATACCGCTGACGAAAGAGGGGCTTGCGGAAAATGGGTTTTAAGCAGATTCTAGCAACCACAAGCTCAGGCTATGAGAGAAAAACTGCGTTGGCCTGAAGGGCTCCATGAACCAAGAGGATTCTTATGATGAAAAAGGGCTTGGGGTGGAATCAATCGCGAAAAAAATTCTTTTTCAGAAGAAGAATCCTCTTGGTTCATGGTGTCGCATAAGCGACATAAACGCAGTTTATAGTGAATTTCAGTTCAACACTTTATCTCTCAAGTCTTGAGAAGTACACAAGCTTTGTATCCTGCCTATCCTCCCCGCCGTTAGGCGGATTTTGCCTATCCTGTGAGTAGAATCATTGGGTGCAACTTGTAATTATGTGAGTAATTCTAGGATGGAGTGGAGCGCGTTGACAAATTGGTCGATCTCCTCGAAGGTGTTATACACCCCAAAAGAAATACGTGCGGCACTTGTCAACTCAAAGCGCTCCATCGCTGGCTGGCTGCAATGATGCCCTGTGCGTATTGCAATCCCTCTGCAATCGAGTAAAGTGGCCAGATCAAGCGGATGCACTCCTTTCACAATGAAGCTGATAATCGCTCCTTTTTGAGCGGCTGTTCCAATAACTTTTAGATTTGGGATTTGTTCGAGCTTTTTTGTCGCATAGAGTAAAAGTTCATTTTCCCACTCCTGAATAGACTCCATACCAATTTCTGAGAGGTAATCAAGAGCTGCCCCAAATGCAACCACCTCTGCTATCATTGGAGTTCCTGCTTCAAATTTAAGCGGCGCTTTTTGATAGGAACTTGTCTCTAAGTTCACTTGATCGATCATATCCCCTCCCCCTTCTATAGGAGGCAATTTTTCGAGTAAATCTTGTTTGCCGTAGAGCACTCCAAGCCCTGTGGGTCCATACAATTTGTGAGCAGAAAAAGCGTAAAAGTCCACATCGAGCTCTTGGACGTTGAGTGGAAGGTGAGCCGCTGCTTGAGCCCCATCCAAACAGACATAAGCGCCCACTTGATGCGCCGCTTCAATGAGCTGCTTGACCGGATGCACCGTTCCCAAAACATTAGACACATGGGCCAAGCTCACCAATTTCACTTTTTCATCCAAAAGATCATGATACGCCTCTAAAATCAGCTCTCCCTCATCATTGACAGGCACAATACGCAACACCGCCCCCGTTTGCTCGCAGAGCATTTGCCAAGGGACAATATTGGAGTGATGCTCGATTTCAGAAATGACAATTGCATGCCCAGGACGGATAAATCGCTTTCCAAAGCTTTGGGCTAAGAGATTAAGAGAAGCGGTTGTCCCTCGTGTAAAGACGATCTCTTCGGGATACGCTGCCCCTATAAATTTTTGTGTTTTAACACGCGCTGCGTTGTATGCATCTGTAGCATTTTGGCAGAGCGTATAAACAGCGCGGTGGACGGTGCCGTATTGGTGCGCATAAAAATCAGTGAGAGCATCAATCACGCATTGCGGTTTTTGCGCCGAGGCAGCCGTATCAAAGTAGATCAAGGGATAACCGTTGATCTTTTTTTGCAAAATCGGAAAATCCGCACGCAAATCGATAGATGTTTTCATAAAAGAAGCTCGAGCGCTTGATTTTTGAGAGTGGGTTCTTCAATTTGATCCAAAATTTCCCGGATAAATCCCTGCACAAGCAATGTACAGGCCATTTCCTGAGGAATTCCACGCGTTGTAAGATAAAATAGCTGCTCTTTATCCAGGCTGCCGATGGTACAACCGTGCGATGCTTTCACATCATCTGCAAAAATCTCAAGGTTGGGTTTGCTATTTGCAGAGGCGTGCTCTCCAAAAAGAAGGTTATGATTCATCTGGTAGGCGTTTGTTTTTTGTGCTTTTTGATGCACATAAATTTTCCCTTCAAAGCTTGAACGCGCATGATCAAAAAGAGTCCCTTTAAATTTTTGCAGCGAGGTGCAGTTAGGCTCATGATGCTCCATTAACACATTCACGTGATGTTGAGAGGTTCCTTTAACTCCCCACGCCCCTTGCAACGAAGCGTCGGATTCCTCTCCAACAAGGTGCACTAGATAATCTTCTCGCGAAGTGCCTCCGCCGTTTGTCGCAGAGACTGTTTTAAAAGCGCTTTGCTTTTTGCAGCTTGCGCGCACATTTAAAAAACAATGAGAATTGACTTGTTGCGCGCTCACATTAGAAAAGGTCACGGCAGCTCTTTCATCGAGCGAAAAATCTATAAAAGTATTGACCCAGATATTTTCAGACAATGTTTGATGAGAAAAATTAAGCTTAAGAGCTGATTGTTGACCTGCAAAAAGGTGAATGCGCGGGCAAATCAGTGTAGGGGCTTGTACAGGATCGATTAAATGCACGATGTGAACTGGATGCTCACAGATGGCTTTGGGCGGAAGATACAAAAAAAGCCCTTCTTGAGCGTATGCCACATTGAGCGCAGCAAAAGGATCTTTCTCTTCTTGCACAAGCTTATTCTCACGCCCTTTTAGAAAATTTCCATACACGGGAAATGCTTTAGAAAGAGGAAGAGCGATCAACGGTTTAGGGGGGCGAGATAACGCCTCTGAATATCTCCCATTAACCATCACAAGTGTCCCCGGCTGAGGTTCAAACGCGTGTGTAAAAACAGTTGGAGAGCAATAGGTGTGTTTATATAAATCACGTAGGCGTACGTAGCGGTACACCTCGCTCTGTTTTGTTGGATACCCCAACTTTTCAAAACGCTCCCAAGCTTTTTGATGAACAGGTGGATCTACGAGCTCAAGCATGTGCAGAGTACCCTTTTTTCTCAAGTTCTAAGGCGAGTGTAGCATCTCCTGATTGGACGATTTTTCCATCCGCTAAAACGTGTACAAAATGCGGTTTAATATAATCTAAAAGACGCTGGTAATGGGTGATCACAAGTAGAGCTTTTTCTGGATTCATCAATTGATTGACTCCTGTTGCCACAATGCGCATCGCATCGATGTCTAATCCAGAATCTGTTTCGTCTAAAATAGCAAGCGTCGGCTCTAAAACAGCCATTTGCAAAATCTCGTTTCTCTTTTTTTCTCCTCCAGAAAATCCCTCATTCACATGCCGCTCCGCAAAGGAGGCGCGCATCTGCACAAGTTCCATTTTCTCCTCGAGGAATGCAGCAAATGCTTCTGTAGAATAGGGTATTTGCCCCCGGCTTTTTAAAAGAGCTGTGTGCGCGTGATGCAAAAACTGCGAGTTAGAAACACCAGAAATTTCAGGGGGATATTGAAAGCTCATAAAAATGCCAAGGGCAGCTCTCTCTTCAGGTTCCATCTCAAGAATATTTTCTTCTTTAAAAAGAATTTCTCCTTGAGTGACCTCATAATCGGGGTGCCCTGCTAAGATTTTTGCCAAGGTGGATTTTCCCGCTCCATTCGGCCCCATAATGGCGTGAATTTCGCCCGCTTGGATAGTTAAATCAACCCCTTTTAGAATGGGCAGATCTTCGACAGTCGCGTGTAAATTTTTTATAACTAACATTTTAACCAACAGAGTTTTCAAGTTTTAAGGTTAATAATTTTTTGGCCTCTTCAGCAAATTCTAAAGGCAATTCGCCAATCACTTCTTTGCAAAAACCATTCACCACCATGTTGATGGCATCTTCTCGCGAAATGCCTCTAGATTGGAGGTAAAATAGCTGCTCTTCGTTCAGTTTTGAGGTAGAGGCTTCGTGTTCCACCTCCGCGCTTTTCTGATTCACCTCGATATAGGGAAAAGTATTTGCTGAGCACTGATCGCCAACAAGCATTGAGTCGCACTGGGTATAATTGCGCGCATTTTTAGCGCGAGGGCCCATCTTGACAAGTCCACGGTAGCTATTGTGCGATTGATCAGCTGAAATGCCTTTGGAGATGATCGTAGAGCGGGTGTTTTTTCCCACATGGATCATTTTGGTCCCTGTATCCGCCTGCATTTTTCCATTTGTTAACGCCACAGAGTAGAACTCTCCAACAGAATAATCTCCCTGTAACAGGCAGCTGGGGTACTTCCAGGTAATTGCAGCGCCAACCTCCACTTGAGTCCAGCAAATTTTAGAGTGATCTCCAGCGCACTTTCCTCTTTTTGTCACGAAGTTATACACGCCTCCTTGACCTGTTTGACGATCTCCGGCGTACCAGTTTTGCACTGTAGAGTACTTAATTTCAGCATTTTTAAGTGCTATCAGCTCTACAACAGCTGCATGTAACTGATTTTTGGAAAAAGCGGGTGCTGTACATCCCTCTAGATAGCTCACATGCGATCCTTCCTCAGCAATGATCAAGGTGCGCTCAAACTGACCCGATTCTTGATCATTGATCCGAAAATAGGTAGAGAGCTCCATTGGAGAGCGCACTCCCTTGGGAATATACACAAAAGAGCCATCTGTAAACACAGCTGAATTGAGAGTAGCGAAGTAGTTGTCTCCAATAGGCACAACGCTTCCCAAATACTTTTCGACCAGCTCTGGATACTTATGGACAGCTTCTGAGATAGAGCAGAGCACAACCCCCGCCTCTTCGAGCTTTTTCTTAAATGTGGTCCCGATGGAAACAGAATCAAACACCATATCCACAGCGACATTGGCAAGTCTTTTTTGCTCATCTACGGGGATACCCAGTTTTTCAAAAGTTTTTAATACCTCGGGATCCACTTCATCTAAGCTCCCCAGCTGCGGTTTTTTTTTGGGGGCTGAGTAGTAGGTAATGTCTTGATAATCAATGGGAGGATAGTTCACATTCGACCATTTAGGCTCTTTGTATTCAAGCCATTTACGGTACGCCTTGAGACGAAATTGAAGCATGAAATCGGGTTCGTTTTTTTTAGCAGAAATAAGACGAATTGTCTCTTCATTGAGCCCTTTACGAATCGATTCTGTTTCTACATCGGTTACAAACCCGTATTTATAATCTTCTCTTTCTTGTAAAAGTTGTTCTGTACTTGTCATAGGATAATAAGGATACCTTTAGCAATTGTTATTCGTCCACGGAAACTTAAGTTTTTCTTGTTACTAAAATTTTTTCTACGCGCTTTTTGTCCATTTGCAAGATTTCATAGGTGTACGCCTCCACAATAAATCGCTCCCCTTTCTTAGGAATTTTGCCTAATAGATGCATGCAAAAGCCCGATACGGTGCGGTAGCGAGCGCGCTCTTCGTCGGGGAGTGAGTCAAAATGAAAAAAATCTTTAAACTCATCCACCGGGCATTTGCCCGTCACAACCCAAGAGTTTAGCGATACTTTAATTATTGGTGTTTGTAATTCTTCTGTATCGCGCACAATGGCATGCATCACATCTCCCAATGTGATCATTCCTTGAATAGCTCCGTACTCATCTGTCACAAGAGCGAGTGTTTCGCGCTGTTTTTTAAAAACATCTAGCAATTCAAAAATTTTCTGAGTTTCATTCACAAAAAGAGGGGACACACTTAAATTTTCAAGCTCAATTGTCTCATTTTTCCACGCTTTTTCAAGTAAATCTCGCGCATGCACAATGCCTACCACCTCGTCCATATCCCCTCGACAGGTGGGAAAGCGATGGTGCTGAGAATCCAAAATTTTATCCCGAATTTTTTCTAGAGGAGCGTCGAGATCAATCCATTCGATATCAATCCGAGGACACATGAGAACCCCCACTTTACGATCCCCCAAGCGAAAAATATTCTCCACCATATCCTGTTCTTGCGACTCAATCGCCCCTCCTTGAGCGCTCACCTCTAAGGCGACCAATATATCTTCTTCCGTGATATGCTCCTGCTTTTTATTTCGTGTCAAAAAGCGGGCAAACAAATCAAAACTCATAACAAATGGATAGGTGATCATAATTAACCACTCAATCGGTTTTACACAGATGGGAGCGAGTTTTTTCCAATACACCGCACCGAGTGTTTTAGGGAGCATCTCCGTCCAATACAGCATTGTCAAAGTCAAAACAACAGAACCTAAAGCAAGCCACTTATCTCCAAATAACTCCACAACACTCGCTCCCACACCTGCCGCACCAAAGGTGTGAGAAATCGTATTCAATGTTAAAATTGCCGCCAAAGGACGATCTATCTCGCTTTTTAATTTTTCTAGGGGTTTTGCTGCAGGAAGTCCCTTTTTTTTGAGCAGTGCAATATAAGTGGGTGTGCACGATAAAAGCACCGCCTCAAAGATGGAGCAAACAAAAGAAATTATATGAGAGCCGACAAAATAAAAGATAAGTGCTAACATGCTGTCCTTTGATTAAACTTAGATCGTATGCGCGTCATTTTTTTGATTCTTCTACTCCCTTCGCTTTTCACTTCCTGTGCTCCCACGTGTAGTTATAAATATTGTATGGAAGGAGCACAAGAGTTTGTTCTCGACTCTTATCAAATTGCCCAAGGAAAATTTTCTATTTTAGAGCTCGAAGGAGAGTGCCCCGATTATCTCCCCTCATTTTTTTTAGAGGAGTATCAAGATACCATCGATGAGGATGATGTCTTGTCCATCGCCCTTTTTCATCCCAGCCGGCAAGATTTAGTCGAGGCTGTTGGCTCTGTTGGACGCACCGTCGGCTACCGCGTGATCAATGGACGGATCTTTTTACCACTCATTGAATCTGTTCCTCTACAAGGGCTCACTCTAGAACAAGCGCGCTCTCAAATTCAATCGCTTTACAACGCGCAAATTAGCAATGTGGATGTCTTTTTAGAGTACGCTGAAAGACTCCATAGCAAAGTGGAGCTCACAGGCGCTGTTAAAGTGCCTGAAATTCCAATTAACGGACGGATGCGCCTGTACGAAGTTCTCTCTGTAGCAGGGGTCCCTCCAGATGCAAATCTCTTTAAAAGCTATGTTGTACGTGATGGGTATATCCTCCCCGTTGATCTCTACAAATTAATGCATCAAGGAGATATGTCTCAAAATATCGTGATGCGCCCGCAGGATAAAATCTTTATTGCCAACCCAATGGCCGCCACCGTCACCGTCCTTGGAGAAGTGGGTTTAGCACAGATTATTCCTGTTCCAACCGGCTCCATTTCGCTGCGCGAAGCGATTGCAGCCGCAGGCGGGATCCCTTTTACAGGAGATAAGCGATGCATCCAAGTGATCCGAGGGAATATCCTTCACCCCAAAATCTACCGCCTCTCGTGGAACCACATCACCTATCTTCCCAATGACAGCTTGCTGCTCATGCCTGGAGACACAGTTTATATCACAGAAAAGCCGATCACAAAGTGGAACAGATTTATCGAGCAGCTCCTTCCAAGCTCTCTGCTCATCGATTTGGGCCTCAAAACACGAGGTGTTTTCTATTGATTTTTCTCTCCCTGACAGACTTGCTCAAAGCACTCAAGCAAGGACGCGTTATTTTGTATGTCTGTGTACTGCTCTGCACCCTTTTAACCCTCACCTACGCCCTCACACGCTCCGTGCAATTCAAAGCAGAAGGAATTTTTAAGGGGCAAGCAAACCAAACAACCGCCTCTTTAACAAAAGCACTTGAGATGCTCGATAAAGAAGAGTCTTATTCTCAAAATGAAGATCCACGTGCGCTTTTACAATCCTACCCAGTCCTCCAAGGGGTTGTCGAATCGCTCAATCTACAAGCAACCCTCCATCAAAAAGGAACAGAAGGGCGCTTGCTTGAGCTGATTAAAGTGCTTAAAACAGAATGGGCCTATCTTAAATTTAAACGGCAAAAAATTGGGGCGCGCGTGCTAGATGCCTCTATCTACGTCCCTAAAAAGTTAATCATTCCCGACAAACTCGCTTCTGTGACCTGCAGCCAACTTCTTTACCCCTCCGAAACCTACTCTCAATTAAAAATAATTTTTAAAAACGCTACGCACTACACCGTCTGGGATCGCAGCAAAAAACTTGGAGAAGGGACGCTTAATTCCCCCTTTTATTGGGATCAAGGACATTTTACTCTCTCTGGAGCCGGTCAACCTAAAAAAAACTATATCCTCACCTTTTTGCCTCAAGAGCAAGTCATAAAAAGCATTCAAAAACGTCTTAAGATTCAAAAAGATAAAAAGAATAGCGCGCTCATTCACATTGCATACACGCATAAAAACCGCCATCTTGCCGCTCAAATTGTCAATGAAGTAATGGAACAATACCAGATTTTTTTGAAAAAACAGGGCGAAAAAAAAATCAATTCTCAACTTGACTATCTCGAAAAGCGGCAAGAATCCACTCTCAATAACCTAGAAAATAGCCTAAGCGCTCATCAAAACTTTTTAGAAGAGCACCTAGAAGAGGGAATGATGCTCTCGCTATCCAAAGAACTGGAATTTTTAAGCCAAAAACAGGCAGAAAAAAGAGAACTTCTTCTGAGTTTAAATACTGAAATAGAACGTCTAAATCAAGTGTTAGATCATCCGTCTCTTCCAAAAGAGAAAGCGGAACTGAGTATCGAATCGGCTCGCCACCTCATTCATCAAAACGAACAACAACTCGACACTCTCTTCCATCAAGCGGAAAAATTAAATAGCTGCCAATTAAACCTTGCCCTAGATCAAGTTGAGAGCCAAGCGCTTGCTAAAGCACTCAACGACCCCTCCATCGCACCACATTTTGAGACGCTCAACCAACTTCAACACCGCCTCATCGATGAGAAAAACTGGACGCCCAAAGAAAAAGAACACATGCACGGCGAGATGGAGCTCGAAAAACAATTCTTAATTCAGCACATCGAGCATCTAAAAACAGGAACCACCATCGAACAAGAGGTGCTCAAAACAAGAATACGTGCTCTGCAACACACCCTTCTAGGACTTCTCAGTGAAGCGTCTCAAACCGAAGAACAAGCCTATCGCAACCTATGCCAATCGGTGACACACTTTCCTCAAAAATGGCTAAGCGAGCAAAAACTTGAGCTCAATACCCGTTTACATACAGAGATCATCGAAACAATCACACGAATGATCGAGCTTAAAAACATCGGCTACCATCTTGACTATTTAGAAGCCTTTCCCCTTAAACCAGCTCTTCCTCCCCCCCTTCCTAAAGCGCCTCACTTACTGCTCTTGAGCTTTTTAGGAGCGCTTCTAGGACTGCTGATTGCTTGCATGCTCTTTAGTCTCAAAGAGCTTTATCTAGGCCCTTCCGCTTCTACATCCAACTTACGCAGTCAAGGTTCAAGAGTGATTTTGGGTGAGGAACTTGTTGCACAATTGGGATTTGCCATTTTAGAAAAAGAGAGCCAATCGATCTTACTCGCCTCTAAAAGAGCTTCTCTTCTCTCTAAGAAGCTCGCCAACTGGCTCCAAAAGCGCTCTGATTGCAAAATCATTGAGTACCAAGGAGACCCCACAAGCACAGAGCTGCATTACCT
>JAJACO010000065.1 GCA_022601475.1 Chlamydiales bacterium | reverse complement strand
CTTTGTTCATGATGTCGCTTATGCGACATAAACGCAGCCTAGCACTTTGTCGAACAAGGCTTGAGATTAAAAAATCATTTGATTCTGTCTATTCTGCCCGCCGTCAGGCGGATCCTGTTAATTTGAGATTCAAGTTGATAAACATCTTACTTCCAAAAGCTAAAACCCAAAGTTCAGGTTACTAATAAATAAGAGTTGGTAGCAATTGACGTCAACCGACATCAGCAAATGAGAGCATTGTTGAGTAAGCGTTGTTGGTTGGAGTAAGATTTGCCATAAGCTACGAGCTCAATAAGTACAACCCCACCGAGAACCGGGAAGACAAAATTGCCCACAGTCAATGCAAAATGGGTCGTAATCGGTATCACAACTAAGCCGAGCCCACCCGTAAATACACAGGTAACAGCTAATCCAATAGCAATAGCTATGACACTCACAATGATCAGAATGGCTAATCGGTTTGTTTTTCTGGTAGATGTGAGTATTTGTTTTAAATTAGTATTTTGTTTTTCATTAGTTGATGTTAGATTATTAATATCTTCATTATTTTTGTTATTAGAATTTGTTAGATTTATGTTTTTCAAAGATATTTTTTCGATTGTTACTTGGAGGTTTTGTAGTTCTTGTTTTGCATCTCCTAATTCTTGTTTACTGAGTTCTAGTTCTTGTTTTGTTTTTTCTAATTCAAGCTCGATGTCAGATAATTTTTCTGTTATTTCCGTCTTTTCTGATTCAGTTTGTGCTTTCTTATCTATTAAAGTTTGAATGTTATATTTTAGTTCTGTGTTGGTTTTTTCTATGGTTGAAATTTGTTTTTCGAGTTTTTTTGCTTTTTCAAAAAATTGAAATGAATTTTTGAGAAACATATTGCGGTGTTGGATTTGAGTTTTCAATTCTTTTTTAAGTTTAATCATTTCATTTCTACATGTTTCAAGTTCTGTTATAAGATTTTTTAGTTGTGATTCAAGTCGCTGTTTTTCGGATGTCAATTGTGCGATGACTTCTTGATTTTTTTTGAGTGCTTTGACCTCAACATTAGCCTCGAATAATTCTTTGTATATATCTTCTTTTTCCTGGTCCTTTGTTTTAATTTGCTGTGTTAAATACTGATTTTTATCTGATATTTCACCAGAAGTTGTTAACAATAGATTAAAAACATTGTCCAATTTATTGAGGTCTGTTTTCGTCTGTTTCTGTTGATTGCTTAAGTTTGTATTGGTTGTTTTGAGGTCCAGAATTTCTTTTTTAAGTTTCTCTGATTCTGCAGATAAGGCTTGGTTCTGCTGAGAAAGTGTTTCGCTATGCGTTTTTTGCTCATGGAACTTTTTCTTAAGATCCTTTTTTTTATTTTGAGTGTTTTGAGCTTCACTATTTTGTTTTTCTAGAAGGTGTTTTATATTGTTATTTTCAATTTCCAGTTGTTCGATTGTGTTTTTATTTTTCTTAATCTCTGTTTCTAACTGATTTTGATTTTCGGTTAAGCTTTCAATTTGTTGATTTTTATTCTCGAGATCTGCGATTTCCTCATTCACACCTTTGAGGTCAGCGCGTACTTTTTTGACTTGTTGAAAAAACTCTCGAAATTCGGGGCCGGAAGCCTGCTTGTTGAAGTACCCCTCTTCAGAGTAAGTGATAATCATATCATCGTGAGTAACTTTGAATTCATTTTTTTCTGAATCATATTTAACTTCGCTTTTCTCTTCGAATTCAGGCTCAGGAGGTAGATAATTTTTAGGATCGATATAGGAGGCGCTTTGTTCAAATGTTGGTGTTTCGAAGGGATTCCGGGACATGCATGTTTGTCCTGTGTTCAATGGGGGGAGGCTTGAATTTTCCTGTTGTCTCTCTCTATATTGTTGGAAGCTTAGGTACTCTGTGGATCCTCCGGCATAATAGATTATCACTAATTCATCTGTTTGCTCTATTTTATTTATCTCGCCTGTGTTCACAGGTATATCGATGTGAGTATTAAACGAATTTCCAATATTGTACATAATTAAACCTCTTTAATTAAATCTATTTTAAGATACGATTATTTCTTTTTGATAAATCTATTATTTATTTATTGTAAATATAAAAGTCTCCCTTGGAATTTGCAATTGCAAAGATAGGGTTGAAACTCTTCTCTCAGCCAGGTACACTCAAGCCCATTATGGCTGGACATTTTGAAGAGAAGGGCGCTCTTGCCCATGTATTAGAAAAGCGAGTGGAAGGAATGATCTCCGTTTCTGAGGCTCACGGTGCTGAGATGCCGGGGCATCTCTCCGCGGGCTCCTCTGCGGCTCAAGAGACTGCGATTGTCATGCTTCTTGTATGGCTTTGCTTGGCTTTTTTGCAAATTCCGTTTGCTGCAGCTTTTATTAGCTTTGCTGCATTTGGAACAGGGTGGTTTTTATGGAAAAGTGGCAGGAGTGGCTGGCTGGGATGGTCTCGCCTAGAGCGTTTACATCGCTTGATTGAGCAAGAGAGGTACGAGATTGAGCACCACCGCCCTCAGGAGCGAGAGGAGCTTGTCGCTTTGTATGGAGCAAAGGGGTTTGAGGGGCAGCTTTTAGAGGATGTTGTCGATACGTTGATGGCGGATCAGGATCGATTGCTCAAGGTGATGCTAGAAGAAGAGATGGGGTTAACCTTAGAGGCGTATGAGCACCCGTTGCAGCAGTGCTTGGGCGCGGCCGTGGGCTCTTTTGTTGCTTTAGTTGTCAGTGGATTCTCTCTTTTTTTCTTTCCTACCTACGGAATGGTGGCAGCGACGGCTCTTTTATTGACGGGAGGGTCTGTTTTCTCGGCTTTTTTTGAGCGTAATCGGATGATTCCGGCCATTATTTGGAATCTAAGCATTGGGACTTTGGCTGCGGGAGTCTCGTATTTTCTATTGCGTATATTTTTATGAGTCGGTCTGCTGTTGAACAATTTGATGAGTTTTTTGAGTCGGGATTAGAGGAGAGTGTGAGCCCTTTTTTAATGCCTGCATCTCGCAAGTGGGGCATTAATTTACCTCTTAAATCTTCAATTATTTCCGCTTTTTTGCTTTTTTTTGCGCTTATTTTTTCTCTTTTCCCGGATAAGAGCGCATTATCTAATCTCCTTTTATTGCTCACCTATTTTTTTGCGGGCATCCCTGCGCTGATCAATGCTGTCGAAGATGTGATTGATTTTCAGATCAATATCGATGTGTTAATGACATTGGCCGCGTTTTTATCTGTATTGATCGGAAGCGGAAGGGAGGGAGCGCTGCTTTTGGTGTTATTCTCTTTTTCAGGGGCGATGGAAGAGGCTGTGCGCTCTAAGGCAAAAAGTGCAATTAGCGCTCTTAAAAAGCTCTCTCCACAGAAAGCCTTTGTGATTCAGCCCAACGGCTCTCTTGTAGAGCGATCTGTAAAAGATATCTCCGTAGGAATGACTATCCATGTCAAAGCGGGGCAAGTAGTGCCGTTGGATGGAGAGGTAATTGAAGGCGCTTCCTCTGTTAATTTGGTGCACCTAACGGGAGAAAATCTTCCCTTAACCCGCGATGTGGGTGATGAGGTGGCTGCCGGAGCGCGCAATTTAGAGGGGGCTCTGAGCTTGAGGGTAACGCGGACAAGTTCAGACTCTACCTTAGCAAAGATTATCGAACTGATTACTCAGGCTCAAGAATCAAAGCCCAAGTTACAAAGATGGCTCGATAAAATGAGTCATATATACGCTCTTACAATCATCTCTTTGGCTTTTGTTTTTGCAATTGCGTTTCCTTTTTTGTTCCAGATGCCGTTTGTAGGAAATGAGGGCTCAATTTATCGCGCGCTGGCGTTTTTGATCGCAGCTTCTCCTTGCGCTTTAATCATCGCTGTTCCGATTGCCTATTTGAGCGCGGTGAGTGTGTGTGCAAAGCAGGGTGTGTTGCTCAAAGGGGGAGTGATTTTAGATGCACTTGCTCGGTGTAAAACGCTTGCAATGGACAAAACAGGCACTTTGACGACAGGGGAGTTGCAGTGTTTGGGCATAGATACAAAAGAGGAGAGCAAGAAGGTTTTGAGCTTGGCTTATGCGCTAGAGAGATCGGCTGTGCATCCGATTGCTTCGGCAATCGTGCGGTATGCTGAGAGCGAACAGGTGACGCCGGCTATGATCACAGAGTTTAAGCAGGTGCCGGGTTACGGGCTGCGGGCTAAGTATGAGGGAGAAGAGGTATTGATTGGGAATGCGGCATGGATTTTGCCCATGCTCTCAGAAGATGTGCACGCAAGTGTGCAGGCGATTCAGGAGCGAGGCGAGCTACTCACTTTGCTTTTATATAAACAAAGCGTGAGTATTTTTCGCTTTAAAGACACTCTAAGAGAGGGGATTGCGCAAACGTTGAGCGCTTTACAAAAAAACTTGCGGGTGGTGATGCTCACAGGCGATCATCTCGAGAGTGCGCGCGCCGTGGCAAGAGAGGCGGGCGTGACTGAGTTTCATGCAGATTTACGCCCCGAAGATAAATTAGCTTTCATCTCAAAAGAAGAAAATTTAGCAATGGTGGGTGATGGCGTGAATGATGCGCCTGCGCTGGCTCGCGCTTCTGTTGGAATTTCGATGGGCAAGGTGGGGAGCACAACCGCGATTGATGCTTCTGATATTGTGTTGCTTCAAGATAACATCGCGCTGCTTGATTGGCTGATTAAAAAAGCGCATCAGGTGGTGCGCATTGTAAAACAAAATGTGATGATTGCGACAAGTGCGATCTTTTTGGCCTCTTTGCCTGCACTTTTGGGGTGGATTCCGCTTTGGTTGGCAGTGATCTTGCATGAGGGGGGTACAGTCCTTGTTGGATTGAATGCTTTAAGACTCTTGCGTAGAGGAAAACACCATGTCGATCAGGCCAAAAAACCCAAAAGAGCGCCTAACAGAGGCGGTTAAAGAAGAAACCCAGCTATTTGAGCAAGTGTATACTTGGCTTGATAACAGCATGCCTACAATTTTTTTTACCGAGGTGAGTAAAGAGTGGATCTCGATGATTGTCCACAGCTTGATGGGATTTAAGGAGCAGGATAACTTTGCAGAGATTCATCTAAAAAATGCGGCGATCTCTCTTTGTTTGGATAGTTCTGAGGCTGATGTAAAAATCTTAAAGAGCTATCCACTTTACGGCATCAAGAGTTATACGACCTATGTTTCTGAGGAACCACTCCCTTTTTCAGATGCCCAGGGGTTTTTACGGATTGCCACCATTCAGTTTACGACAGGAGAGGAGCAGGGCACAGAGCAGCTCTCAGAAAAGATGTGTCAGGAGCTAAAAGGCTTTTTGGATGTGCGTCACCCAGAATGGAGCGACACGAAAATTCATGAGCTGATTAATGGGGTGGATTCTCGCTTTTTGCGAAAAATGCCAACAGATCGCCAAGTGCTGGCTTTAGAGATGTTTGAAAGGGCGCAAACTCGCGATCACTGCCAGTACGAGGTGCAGTATCAAGAGAATTGGAAATCACAAAATATTTCTTCCATGCAAATTATTTTGGCGTGGAAAAATGTACCTAAGCACAACTTTTTGTATAGGTTAGCTCGTATTGTGCACCAGCATGGACTTGTGATGCGTCGAGTCAACTCCGAATATTTAAAGCCCTATCAGGTCAATAGCATTTTTATGCTCAGTTTTGGATTGCATGGAGCCAATGGGCAAGCAGCTTGGGAAGCTGCGGATATTGCCGATTTTTTGCAAGAGGTGGTGACTCTTAAATACTTTGGCTCTTTAGATTTAATCGATTCCACCTTTGTGCAAACAGGGTTGATGCGAGGTAATCTGGGCAATTTTTTGCGCGCAGCGATGAATTTTATTCACCAAGTTTTAGTGCATGTAGACCCCAATCTTTACAATTTTGAGCACATTGAAGAGGGCTTATGTCGTCATCCTGAGCTAACACTTAAGTTGTGTGAGGCTTTTGAGCATAAGTTTCATCCCATTCGGCACAATTTAACGCAGTTTGAGCAGAAGCAAAATGAATTTATTGAGCAAATCTCAAAATTGGATACGGGGCATGAATACCACGATATGCGGCGCAAAAACATTTTGTTGCAGGGCATGAATTTTGTCTCTCATATCTTAAAAACCAATTTTTATCGCAACAACAAAACAGCCTATGTTTTTCGGCTAGATCCCACCTATCTTGACAAGGCTCCATTTGATAGAGAAAAGTTTTTTCCGGAATTGCCGTACGGCATTTTTTTTGTAAAAGGGATGCATTTTATTGGATTTCATATCCGCTTTAGAGATCTCTCGCGCGGGGGGTTAAGAACGGTCTATCCCAAACGTAAAGAGCGCATGCTCGCCGAATGGAATACGGTTTTTACGGAGTGCTACAATTTAGCCTACACGCAGCAAAAAAAGAATAAAGACATTCCTGAGGGGGGAGCTAAAGGGGTGATCTTTCTCAAGCCGTATGAGAGACTGACATTAGAAACAGAAATTCTTACGCGCGAAATGGAGGTGATGGGTTTTGCTAAAAACAAGATTGAAGAGAGGGTGGAGCGTTTTAAAAATGAGCAAGAGCAAGAATATCTTTATCAAACTCAACGCTCTTTTGTAAAAAACTTTATGATTCTGCTCAACTGCGAAGATGATGGCACCTTGCGCGCTAAACACATTGTCGATTACTGGAATAAGCCCGAATACATTTATTTGGGTCCCGATGAGAATATGCACGATTCGATGATTGAGTGGATTGCTTATGAGAGTAAAAAAGAGAACTACAAGCCTGGTGGTGCTTTTATTAGTGGTAAGCCAAAAATGGGCATCAACCACAAAGAAATGGGAGTGACCTCAGCGGGTCTCAATGTGTATATGCATCAAATGCTGCTTTATTTAGGCGTTGATCCGTACAACGAGACATTCACCGTTAAAATGAGCGGAGGGCCTGACGGGGACGTTGCGGGCAATCAAATTCTCAATCTCTACAGATTTTATCCTAAGACAGCCAAACTTGTCGCTTTGACAGATGGATCTGGCACCATCCGCGATCCAAATGGAATAGACCTCGCTGCTTGTACAGAGTTGTTTAGAGAGGGCAAACCGATCCGTTTTTATCCTCCCGAAAAGCTCTCAATAGGAGGTTTTTTGCTCGATCGCGAAAGTAAGCGAGAGCCCACGCCCTACGTGCAACAAACCTTGCTCTGGCACAATAGAGAGGGAAAAGCTGTGGCTGAATGGATCTCAGGGAATGAGATGAACGCGCTTTTTCGCAACAACGTGCACCAAATCTACGCCGATATCTTTTTGCCGTGTGGAGGCAGACCGCGCACCTTGCGCGACACGAACTACACCGATTTTTTAAATGACGCAGGCAAACCAACAGCGCAAGCGATTGTGGAGGGGGCGAATCTCTATCTCTCTTCTTGGGCGCGTCAACACTTAGAACAAACAGGCGTATTGATCATTAAAGATAGCTCTGCCAATAAAGGGGGAGTGATTTGTTCTTCTTTTGAGATTTTGTGTGGACTCGTTCTTAAGGATGAAGAGTTTTTGGAATACAAGAGCGTGCTTGTGCAAGATATTCTTGAGAGGCTAGAGCAATGCTCTGAAAACGAGGCAAAGCTCTTGCTTCAAGAGCACAAAAAAACGAAAAAACCCCTCTCGGAGATCTCCGATGATATTTCTAAAAGGATCAATTACTTTACAGATCAACTTTTGGAGTATTTGAGTGCAATAGAGCTCACCGATAATCCCAAAGAGCCATTAAACCAGTGTTATTTGCACTACTGTCCTCACCTGCTTCGAGAAAAATACACCAAGCGATTACTAAAAGATGTGCCGGATAACCACAAAAAAGCTGTGATAGCGTGTCATCTGGCTGCTAGACTGGTTTATAGGCGGGGGATGGATTGGTTTCCATCTCTGATCGATATTTTGCCGTTGATTCTTCAAGACAAGAGCTTGATTAGCTTAACCTGAACTTCGGGTTTTAATTATTAAAAATAAGGGATTTATAGATCTTTCTTTAAGCTTCTGCAAGAATGCGATTGAACTGAACTACTAACAGGATGGGCAGGATCCGCCTGACGGCGGGCAAGATAGGCAGTGAGGACTATACTCATTAT
>JAJACO010000064.1 GCA_022601475.1 Chlamydiales bacterium | reverse complement strand
GTATGCCGCATTGTAGAAAAAACAATGAAAAACCTAATCATCCAACTATAGAAAAAATTCATCTCCTATTGACAACTTTAAAAAATGGTAGCAAGAGACCGACTTCTCTATCAGAGAGTCCTTCTCAAAACTCTTTAAGTCCGCTGTCTGGTGAGTCCAAAAAAAAAATATCGACTTTGAATATTTATGAAATAAAGGTTTCTAGTTAAGAAGAATCGATGTTCAGATCGGTTTCAAATTTTATTATTGTTTCTCGCCAAAAAATAAAGTTGTAAGTGTTTATGGAGGGAAGAGGTAATTATCACTAGTTAAAAAAACACTTTCAAAAAATACTCCCAACTGTATCTTTACCTACAGTATAAATGCTGAGAATCAGGGAGATTTTGTGCGAAAAATTGTTATTTGTTTTGGAATATTACTGCTGTCTCTATCTGAGTTAGTTGCAGGTGAATGTGGGTATATAGGGATTGAATATCTCTACTGGAATTTAGCGCAGGTTAATATGCCTTATGCCGTATCGGTTGAAAATATTACGGAGCTCTCAAACTTTAGTGAGATACGACAAGAGGATCATTGGGCTTCAGGATTCCGCTTGTCTCTAGGAGCAACACTGTGTTGTTGCCTCGAGGGCCGTGCTGCTTGGACCCGATTTCACAATGAATTCACAGACAGTTTTTCTAAAGAGTCAATGTTTGCATCTGAACTGCTTGCACCCAATTTAGACTTTATTGTAGGGGGGGGTGATGTAGGTGGCCCAGCTTCGAGTAAATGGAAATTCGAGTATGATTTAGTAGATGTTGATTTCGGAACTTGGATCTGCTTAAACGATATTTTTAATTTTTTCCCCTATATAGGTGTTAAAGGGGGGGTCATTAATCAGATGCAGTGCATCACTTATGAAAACTTTGTGAATATGAATTCAGGCAATCGGATCGACGCTTTGGTTGAAGAGAAAAGTGATATATGGGCTGTTGGGCCAAGAGTAGGTTTTGGGAGTGAATTTAGGTTGTGTCCATGCTGGTGTCTTTCTAGTGATTTAGGTGTTGCTATTCTTTTTGGACACCAAATGTCTCCTGCTACAACTCGTTTTGATGAAGTCGGTGACTCGTCCTATTCCTCAGATTTTCATACGGATAAATGGCGAGGCATTCCCTGCTTTAATATTCGGCTTGGAGTAGATTGGAGTACACAGATTTGTGGATGTTACAAGATGCTCTTTGGTATTGCCTATGAGGCACAGCATTTCTGGGATCTATGGCGTACACAAAATTCGATTATTCAGCAGCTCTACATTACTGATGCAAGCTTTGGACCGCTCACAATGCAAGGGTTTACTGTTAAAGCGGTCTTTGGATTTTAGAGAAAAAAAGAGTGCTTCGAACAATTTATGTGCTTGTTTCGTTTAGAAAAATAGCATAAGTAACCTGAGCTTCGGATTTATCTTCCTGATAATCATGGGAAATAAACCCGAAGTTCAGGTGAATACGTTAGCCCTGCAAAGCTCAAGTTATTAGAAATCACACACGCGATAGAGCTCTACGTTTTGCAAAATGGCTAATAATTCATTCACAGGCACTTGAAGAGCGACAATTTTCTTATTTTCATCTGCTAAATAAGCTCGCTCATATAATTTCTCTCCCGCGAATGCGTTTGCATTTTTATCAGCAATAATATCAATCTGGATTTCGGTTTGACCCGCAATCTCTACAAGTTGTGTAGTCTTTGGGTTTAGTGCTTTTAGAAATGCACCGAGCTCTTTATAACGAGGGGCGATCACTCCCTTATATTCACCCTCTTGTGCAACGGTTTTTTTGTTTACATCTCCTTTTAGAATCAGAGCAATTTCGCGGTCATCGGCATCTTCTGCTCCACCTATTAAAAAGTTACTTGCTGAAGCAATCGCTGCACGTGCAATCATATCTAGCGTGAGAGCAACACCCACAACCACATTTTTAAGCGTTTGTCGATCAAATGTGAGGTTGATTGCGCTACGCTGCGCGCGAGAGGCGCTCCAAGCTTTTCCCATTTGATTCCAATACTTTTGAATGGTAGGGAGGTATTTTTGAGCGTAGTAAGGTGTAATTTCAAGCCGCTGACCATACTCTTGGAGCCATGTTTGGTAGAAGTGTGCGGGTTGTTCCCAAGAGGCATCTTTGTGCGTTTTTGGAAGGAGGCGAGCGCTTTGCGCTGCTGCCCAAATAATTGAAGAAAAGATCCCTTTGACAAGGTATTCAGCCGTTGTCAAGGTTGCAATGAATGTATTCATCACCGTGTATTCCGAGGTGAGTAGCTGAGAGAAGCTTGTGACTTTTCGTGCTGCATTCCAAGATTGGGAGTAGCATTTCCAAGTCTCTTTAATATCTCTGAAATAGGGATAATCCCAAAAGTTTTCAAATTTACCCAAGCTCTGTGAGGACTCTACATTAAACCACTCAACTGTTGTGAGGTGTGTTTGTTCTCTTTTTCGGGTATAAGAGCTTTTTTGTGAGATCATTTTTTCGCGCACGATCTCTAGGGGATTGTCTGTTTTCACAAACTTAAGAAGCGCGTTCACAGTGGAGTCTCCTTCTCGAATTAAACGCTCCTCAGTTCCTGGAATGTGACGGAAGCCATTTTTTTCTAGTAGATCGATCCATTCCTGCACCCCTTTAAAGTTACGCACCTCTTTAGCTTCATCCTCGATTGCAACGCCTGTTGCAGAGTTAAATACGCTGTGGATTACATTGGCCAAATCAAGCATCTCTTGATTGTGCGCATCGTGTTCACGCACTAAGAGGATACCCCCTTCTTTTAAAGAGCTATGGATAGATTGAATAAAAGCTTCGAGTTTTTCCTCCGGGCAGTGGTGCAGTCCTGCAAAGCAACTGACCATTCCAACACTCTTTTTTTCTATATTGATCGGATCGTAGGTGAGTGTTTCAAAGTGATCATATGGCTTTGGGAAGCCTGACTGGATCAAGCTCTCTTGTTCGTTGGCAACAGAGATTTTCCCCTTGAGATTGATTAAAGATTTTAGAGGACGAATCATCCGCCCTGGCATGGCGATTTCAAGATAGCCGTCTGTTTCGCGGTTGGGGTCGATCACTTTTCCAATATTTTCTAAAAGGGTGGCTTTTTCAGATTTAAGCGCTTTATAGCCCATAGAGAGCCTAGAGAGCGTCCCTCCTTTGGCCTCTTGAGCACGTCTCAGAAGATTGGCATAAATGGCATGATTAGGTCTTCCCGCTAGGACAGAGTCGCTATAAATCTGCATGTATTTGTCTACATCTACTTGTCTAAAGACGTGACTCAAAAAGTCCCTGAGCTGTGGGTTATCGATTTGTGAATGATATGCATATGTGCTTGGAAATCCGTGGATCATGATTGTGCCTCTTTTGTAAAGTAGTCTTGGTACAATCCATTGCTAAATCGCTCGTTTGGATCGTATTCTTGCTTTTTTGTTTGTATTTCTTGCCAGTTGGGGTAACATTTTTGAAATTGCTCTTGTGTGGCTAGATGGGCGTAGGGGAGATAGAAGCTGCCGTTCATTTCGATCAACTTATCTACAATTTTTTGTACCCAATTTTTGGTTTTACTCAGCTCATCCTTGTTTAAAGACTGATTAAAAAAGAGCACCACAGCAAAGCGGTCTCCTTCTGTTGCATATCCCATTTTGGCGAGCTTATCTTGTTTCACGAAGCGAACAGAGGCGTTGAAAAGAGCCACCTCATTGGCATCGAGCTCTTGTCCGAGAAACTTAATGAATTCAGCGAGATGTTCCGCTGGAACAAAGTACTCCTGGAGCCACTCTTGATGCGCGCTGCTGTTATTGACAAAAACAGCGTTGATTTTGGGGCGCATGATAGCGTTACGGGTGGATTTTTTGATTGTTTGGAGATCTTTTTTCTCCATCTTCCAGAAGTATTTGCGCGCCATTCGGGAATTGCGTGCAATTTGCATGTAGATGCGATCTTTGAGCGTGCCTCTTATATTTTCATCTTCAAGGTTGAGGCTGGGCAGCACCTCTCCTTGTGTGGAGTAGTTTTGTGCCCATCCCTCTCCGAGTAGATTTCCTGGTTTTAAGCCCAGGCGATAGAGGTGCATTTTGATATTGTTGTTGGCTTGCAGCTTGTTAAAATACTCAACATATTGATCGATTTCTACCTTTTCTCCGTAATCAAAGAGCTCTTGGTTGTTTGTAAGTTTTAGAGTGATCTCCACCATCACCCCAAATAGACCGTACCCTCCAACAACAAATTGAAAGAGTTCATCTTCGGGAGTGAGGGTTTGAAATTTTCCTTCTGGAT
Organism: Chlamydiales bacterium; assembly: GCA_022601475.1. GTDB lineage: Bacteria > Chlamydiota > Chlamydiia > Chlamydiales > JAAKFR01 > JAJACO01. The sequence goes on along the minus strand of JAJACO010000064.1, from coordinate 16,306 downwards.
CGACGATCTTGATCGATTCGATTGTGTTGGCAAGCGTGCCTTGAGTGTGATCCCAGCCGTGGCAGTTGGCCGAAAGTGAACCTCCCACACTAAAAACATTGGATGCTTGCATCACTTGTACAGCCAAGCCCACCTTGTTAGCTTTTTGTTGAATAGCGCTCCAAGTGGCTCCAGAGCCTACCTTTGCTGTCATATTATTTGGATCAATTTCTACGGAATTGAGCTGACTCATATTGAGGTGTATATTGTTTTCCCCTGGAGGGAGAGTTTGTTTTCCTTGGCAAAATCCGCTTCCGGCGATCGATACTTTTTGATTATGTTGTTTGGCCCAATAGATGTGCTGAGCGACCTCTTTTTCATTTGTAGGCGTATAGATTTGGGCTTTACCCGTATAAAGACCGCCGGTTGGATGAATTTTGCCATCAGGTACGCTTTCGGGTAAAAAGTGATTGCTTACAACATCTCTAAAACGGACGCTCGCTAGAAAAGTGACAAGGCCGCGCAAACATTTTAGAATGACGTATTCATACTCTTTGATTAAAGCTTCTTTATTTGCATCGGGTTGCTTCCAATTTGAGAATCGAGTCGCTGCAAGCTTGCCTGTGTAGTGGATACAATCTAGCGACATAAAAACGGGGAGAACTGTGACGCTCACAAGCAAAGAGAGAGCTCTTGCTCCTCCAAGTTTTGGTGAGCGTGTGCACCCAAATTCGGGGCTATAGCGGATGAGGTCGTCAATCCATATAGCGGGAATGGAGCTGAGCATATAGAGTTGAGAAGGAGTAGTGTTCATCCATTTCCTTAAGTTGTTCTATATGAACAATTTCAACATGTTAATATTAAAATATTATTAAGATTTTCTGTTTTTGTCTATTAAAAAAAATATGTATGATTGACTTGTAATAATGTACTGATATACCATTACATTAATCAAGTTGAAGAGAAGGAGTTCTCGATGAAAAAAATGATTTTTCCACTTTTAGCCCTAGTCGCGCTCGCCGGTTATTTTGTCCTTGGCGCTAAAGGTGAGCAGAGGCACACCATTGGTGTTGTTGTGCCGATAGAGCATAAAGCGATGGATGAAATGGTGAGAGGCTTTAGAGAGGCACTTACGGCAGATTATGGAGAGGAGATAAACATTGATGTGCAAAATGCACAAGGGGATCTCAATCTTCAAAAATCTATTATAAATAATTTTAAACGAAAAAAATATGCACAAATTGTTTCTATTGGAACAGATGTCACTTTAATGACGATGAATGTGATCAAAGAGCAACCTATTATCGGCTTGGATGTCACCGATCAGGTGAAACAAACCCAACCGAATATTACAGGCGTTCTTGAAAGTCCAATAGAGCCTTCTTACCATTTTGTGAAGGAATTGCTCGCGCCTGCGCACAAAGTGGCGATGGTGTATAGCGGTTCTGATAAGAACTATCAAATGGTTAAAAAATTTGCACAATTGGCCAAAAAAGATGGCATTGTGGTGCAGCAGGTGATGGTTCAATCCCTCTCCGACCTTTATGTTTTAGCCTCCCGTATCGACAAGGATGCAGAAGCGATCTTTATTGCAAAAGATCACCTGGTCGCAAGTGGAGCTGCATCTTTGGCAAAGACGGCAGAAAAGCTGCAAATTCCTTTGATCACAAGTGATGAGGGGTCGGTGCTCAGTGGAGGAGCTGTCGCTTTGGGAAATAAAGAAGTGGATATAGGGAGGTGTGGAGCTCAGGTGATGAGAGAGGTGATAGAAGGGAAGTCCCCTGCAGACGTCTCAATTAAGCCAGTTGTTGAGTTTACGCTCTTTGTAAATCCAAAATCTGTTGAAAAACAAGGGTTTGATATGGGACGTATTGTAAAAACAGCTGAGAGGTTGGGGTATAAAGTGGAGAGGGTCAATTGATGTTGTTTGATATTTTAAACCAATCAGCCGTCTTTCTTCCCTTTGCTTTTGGAGTGTATATCACCTACGGCATTTTAAAGCGGCCCGACTTAACGGTGGATGGGAGCTTTGTTTTGGGTGCGGGGGTGTATGCCAAATGTGTCCTAGCAGGTGTGCCGCCCCTGTTTGCAATGGGGGTTGCAACCTTTTTTGGGGCTTTAGCCGGTGTGGGAACAAGTTTGATCCAATATCGCGATCGCATTTCGTCTTTAATCGCTGGAATTTTAGCCCTGTTCATTTTGCAATCGCTCAATCTTATTGTGATGCAGCGCCCCAATATCAATTTATTGGAGCACACCTCGTTGATTGAAAAAACAGGTGCGCTCTTAGTTTTGAACATGGGACTCACCTTTTTTCTGGTGCTTTTTTTGTCCACTCGCGTGGGTTTATTGCTTCGAGCTTTTGGGTCGAATACTCAACTTGTAAGCATGATGGGTAAAAAAGCGGAGAGGTATCGCATGATTGGGTTTGGATTGAGTAATGCGCTTGTGGCCTTTTCTGGGTGTTTAACGGCTCAAGCGAATGGGTTTGCAGATATTGGCATGGGAACAGGCCTTGTGCTTATTGGAATTGGAGTTGTGATTTTAGGACAACAGAGTTATCGCTTTTTCTTTCGTGGGCGTCATCTTTCAGGCGGAGTGCAGTTGCTTTTTTGTGCCTTTGGGGTTGTTGTCTATTTTTCTGTTGTAAATACACTTGTGTCGCTTGGAATGAATCCTGTTTTTCTCAAAATGTTAATCGGATTGGCTTTGGTAGCTTTTTTAGTGTTGCAAAGGCAACAAAAGGGGAGCGCTGTTTATGAATAATCAAGCATTTTTGGCGATTCAAGAGCTTAGCTATTCAGTGGAGGGAGAAAATAAAAAGATTCTAGATAGCATCAGCATCGAAATTCAAAAAGGAGACTTTATTGTTCTTTTGGGAGGCAATGGATCGGGGAAAAGCTCTTTTTTAAAATGTATCAATGGACTGTATAGGCCGCAGAAGGGCAAGGTCTTGTTTGGTGAAAAAGAGCTTTCAAGATTGAGTTTTGAAAAGATTGGGAAGCAGGTCGCTACTTTGACCCAAGATTTAGCGGGTGCCACATTTGGAGAGTTGACGGTTTTAGAAAACTGTCAATGCGCAGCACTTAAACAAAACACTTTTTGCTCTAAAGAAAAAATCACGGCGCATTTAAAACAGTATCACCCAGCGCTTAGCTCTAAGCTCAATCAGCGTGCAGTTGAGCTCTCGGGGGGAGAGCGGCAATGTTTAGCACTTGCAATGGGGCTTTTTTATCCACCCAAACTCCTTTTATTAGATGAGCATACAAGTGCTTTGGACCCTCAATTAGCCAAGCAAATGATGGCACTGACTCACGCTCACTCCAAACAAATCACGGTGATCATGACCACGCATAACTTAGAGGATGCGCTCAACTACGGAAATAGGCTTCTTTTGATGCAAAAAGGGAAAATCGTATTTGATGTGGGTCTGGAAGAAAAAGAAAAACTGACTAAAGAAGATTTATTGAGGATGTATTAATGGAAAAAAATGAGTGGGAATTAGTTTTAGAGCTTTTTCTAAAAGCGAAGAATAAAGAGAGGATGGATCAGCTTTTGCATCTGTTTTTAACGATCACAGAAAGGGAGTTTTTATTCGATCGTTTTCGGATTATTCAAGAGCTTTTACTTTCAAACCAACCGCAAAGAGAGATCGCAAAAGAGTTGGGTGTGAGCATTGCTAAGATCACGGTGGGCTCAAATGAACTTAAAAAAATTGACAGAGATTTAAAAAAATATCTCCTAAAACATTTGGGAAATAAGAATGCTGAGTAATGTGTTAAAAAAACTAATCTCTTTAAATTCTTTGAGTGAAAAAGAGGCTCAAGAAGCGATGAGGCAGCTTCTAGCAGAAGAGGTAGATCTTCATCAAACAGCTGCTTTTTTAGCCCTTTTAAGAGCGAAAGGCGAAAGTCCTGAAGAACTTTATGGGATGCAGCTCTCTCTTAAAAATTATTCTCGCCGTGTAGAGGTGAACTTTCCTATTTTAGATATTGTGGGAACAGGGGGAGATGGGGCGCACACAGCGAATATTTCAACAGGGGCTGCGCTTTTAACCGCCGCCTGCAAAATTCCTGTAGCTAAGCACGGAAATCGCTCGAGTTCTGGACGGTGCGGGTCAGCTGATGTGATGGAGGCTTTGGGAATTGATTTTCAAAACTCAGAACAAGAAGTGCTTGAGAGTTTAGATGCCACGCATTTTGCTTTTATGTTTGCGCCTGATTACCACCCTGCGCTCAAGCGTCTAGCGTCTATGCGTAAGAGTTTAAAATTCCCCACTTCTTTTAATGTTTTGGGACCTCTTCTCAATCCTGCTGCTGCAAGTCATATGGTTTTGGGTGTATTTGAGCCCGCTCTTGTGGAGCCTGTCGCTTTAGCTTTGCAGAAAAGTGGGATACAAAAGGGGTATGTGTTCCATGGATCTGGATTGGATGAATTAAGTGCTGTTGGAGAAGCTAAAGGACTTTTAGTTGAAGGCGACTCTCTTTCTAGTTATGCAATCAATCCAAAGAGTTTGGGTTTTTCTCAAATCCAGATCGAAGAGCTTAAGGGGGGAGAAGATGCAATTGAAAATGCACAAATACTATTAGATGTTTTTAATGGAAAAAAAGGAGCCGTTACAGACGCTATCTTACTCAATGCGGCGATGGGGTTGTATGTTTTTGGTTCAGTATTGAGCTTAGAGGAAGGATTGGCACGCGTAGAGGATGTGCTCGCTTCACAAGGAGTTTCGGAGCTTATTTTAAAACTTCAAATGCGAGGAGAAGATGGATTTTCTAAAACAGATTATTGAACAGAAGGAAAAAGAGGTTAAATGTCTGAAAATAGAGACTTTAACTCATGTTAAAAGTGATCCGAACGCTTTTTTAGACCGATTAAAAGCTCCCGGGTTATCGGTGATTGCGGAGATTAAAAGACACTCTCCTTCGGTGGGAGCAATTGCACCCATTCCCTCTCCGATAAAGCTAGCAGAGCTTTACGCTCAAGGTGGAGCTGCTGCCATTTCTGTTTTAACAGATCCCTTTGCATTTAAGGGGTGTGTGGATGATTTGCAACAAGTTAGAGGCGCTTTGCCCTCCATGCCTCTTTTGCGAAAAGATTTTATTATTCATCCGTTGCAGCTTGTGCAAACAGCGCAACTTGGAGCTTCCGCAGTTTTGCTTATTGTTGCGATTTTAGGAAATCAACTCTCTTTTTTCATCAAAAAGTGTGAACAGTTAAATCTTGTGCCTTTAGTGGAGGTGCATACAGAAGAGGAGTTAGAGTGCGCTTTAAGGGCGAATGCCGAGGTAATAGGGGTAAATCATCGCAACCTTAAGACTTTAGAAGTGGATCTTTCTGTGAGTGAAAAATTAGCTCTCCTGATTCCAGATGAATGTGTGAGTGTTGCTGAGTCTGGAGTGCGCACTTTAGAAGATATCCAACGTATCAAAAACAGCGGCTTTAGTGCAGTGTTGGTGGGAGAAACACTTGTCCGTTCAAAAGATCCAGTAGGGTTTCTTAAGGCGGTGAGCTCGTGTTAGTTAAAGTTTGTGGAATCACTTCTTTGGAAGATGCCGAGGCAGCGAGCGCTTTTGGAGCAGATTATCTAGGTCTTATTTTTGATCCTCGATCACCTCGGTTTGTTTCAGCTTTGCAGGCAAGAGAGATTGTTTTGCAAACAGAGAGTATCGTTGTAGGTGTATTTACAGATCACTCGCTTTCTGAAATTTTTTGTTTATGCAAGCTGATCGGTATTACAACAGTTCAGTTGCATGGAAGGTGTAGAGAGCACTATTTGAATCTAAAAAAAGCATTTAATATTTTTTATACTCAGGAAGTTGTAGATCCGAGAAGTATAAAAGATGCCCTCTCTCTTGAGCAAACAGATTTTTTCTTATTTGATTCTGCTTTTCAAAATAAAGGAGAGCCTTTTCACTGGGAGCGGTTTAAAGCGCCACAATCTCCTTGGTTTTTAGCGGGAGGTTTATCCGTGCAAAATATTGAGAAAGCTCTGCAGTTATTCACTCCAAATGGAGTGGATTTGTGCTCGGGGGTTGAGAAATCTCCGGGAATAAAAGATCACAAACTGCTTCAATCATTTATTACAAAGGCAAAGCAGATATGTCACTAGGTAGATACGGCCCCTTTGGAGGGCAATACGTTCCAGAAATTTTGGTGCAACCTCTTAAAGAATTGGAGCAAGGTTTTTTAAAATTAGTGGAAGAGGGGTTTTTAGAGTCTTTTCATGCGCAATTAGCAGAGTATGGAGGGCGTCCAACTCCGCTGACAGAAGTGCCCAGATTTGCGCAAGCGATTCAAGGTCCACGCATTTTTTTAAAGCGAGAGGATTTGCTCCATACAGGAGCTCACAAACTGAACAACGCCTTGGGACAATGCTTACTGGCTAAACACCTGGGAAAAACGCGTGTCATTTGCGAAACGGGTGCGGGGCAGCATGGAGTAGCCACTGCAAGTGCTTGTGCTCGTTTAGGATTGGAATGTGTCGTTTACATGGGAGCTTTAGATGTGCAGCGTCAAGAACCCAATGTCAAACGAATAAAGCTTTTGGGGGCCGAGGTGATTGCGGTTGATCAAGGAGGGGGGATTTTAAAGGATGCGATCAATGAAGCCTTACGCGATTGGTCCGCCTCCTTTGAAAAGACGCACTACTGTTTGGGCTCTGCTTTAGGGCCTCATCCTTTTCCGGAGATGGTAAAAACATTTCAATTGGTCATTGGAACTGAAACCCAGGAACAGATTCATCAGAGAATAGGGCGTGATCCCGATTATCTTGTGGCGTGTGTGGGAGGGGGATCGAATGCGATTGGCTTTTTTACTCCCTTTCTATCCTTCAAAAGGATTCAAATGATAGGAGTGGAAGCGGGTGGAATGGATGAAACAGAAGGGTTGCATGCAGCGCGATTTAGCAGCCAAAAAAAAGGTGTACTGCACGGCTGCTATACTTATTTATTACAAGATGAGGGTGGGCAAGTTCAAGCTACCCACTCTGTTTCGGCAGGACTTGATTATCCAGCTATTGGGCCTGAGCACGCTTATCTATTTGAGTCAAAGCGTGTTGAATACGTCTCTGTCAGAGATCAGCAAGCGATCGAGGCGATGCTGCTTTTGTCTAAAACAGAGGGGATTATCCCAGCTCTTGAATCGAGTCACGCTTTGGCTTACTTAGTAGAAGTTGGCAATACGCTCCCTTCTGATGCAGTGATTATTTTGAATCTTTCAGGTAGAGGGGATAAAGACTTGCCCCAGTTATTTTCTATTTTAGGAGAGAAAAATGGGACGACTTAAATCTGTTTTTTCCGATCAAAAAGCTTTTGTAGCTTATCTTACAGCGGGAGATGGGGGAATAGACACCACGGTTCAAGCAGCTCTTGCTCTTGTCGAAGGAGGTGTAAATATTTTAGAGATAGGCATTCCCTTTTCTGATCCTGTAGCAGACGGTCCTACGATTCAAAGAGCGATGAAACGCTCGTTAGAACAAGGCACAACTTCTCAAGATGTTTTTGAGTGTATCGCTCAAATTAAGAAAAAAACATCCACTCCTATCGTTCTTTTTACCTATTACAATCCCATTCTTGCGTTGGGAGAGAGTTTTTTTTCACTCGCTAAAGAGAGTGGCTGTGATGGCATTTTAGTGGTGGATCTTCCCTTTGATCAAGATTGTGATTTTTGGGAAAAATGCCGTGCTCATGGATTAGAAACCGTCACCCTTCTTTCTCCCAATACACCCATCGATCGCATCTTGGAGATCGAGAAGAGCTGTACAGGATTTCTCTATTATGTGTGTCGAAAAGGGACAACGGGTGTGCGCGCAGCTCTTTCTGAGGATTTTGAAGAAAAGATCGCCCAAATCAAAGCAGTTGTGACGCTTCCTCTTGTTGCAGGCTTTGGCATTGCAGATCGCAAGACAGCACAAAAGGTTTTGGAATATACAGATGGATTTGTGGTAGGTTCTGCTTTTATAAATGCACTTGAGCTTGGAAAATCCTTTTCAGAGCTTAAACAACTGGCAGCTACGTTTAATGGATAAAGCTTCCTCTTTAGACAAAAAAGATCCCTTAAAAGAATTTCAGTCTCACTTTCATCTGCCCTCTTCGATCTATTTTTGTGGAAACTCACTTGGTTTGCAGCCCAAACAAGCCGAACCTGAAACACTTCAATTTTTTAAGCAATGGAAAGAAAATGTCGTTGAGCAGTGGTTTTCCCCAAAAGAGCCTTGGGTAGAGACTTTTAACTCTTTACGCGCTCCACTTGCCCGTATTGTGGGAGCTTTAGAGACGGAAGTGGCTATTATGCACACTTTAACGGTCAACCTTCATTTGCTCTTGGCGAGTTTTTATAAACCCACACCCAAACGGTTTAAGATTCTCGTGGATGGACCTGTTTTTCCATCGGATTTGCACGCTTTACTCTCACAAATTAAATTTCATGGCTATGATCCCAAAGAGGCCTTAATCATTTTAGAGCCGGATCCTGTGACCGGTTATCTTTCAAAAGAAAAGATGGCAGCTGCCTATCAGAAACACGGCGCATCTCTTGCTCTTACTTGGTTTAGTGGAGTGAATTATTTAACAGGGCAGTATTACGATCTTCCCTTTTTATCTAAGCTGTGTAAACGCTACGGCTCTCTATTGGGGCTTGATTTAGCACACGCTGTTGGCAATGTTTTGCTACAACTTCATAACTGGGACATTGATTTTGCAGTGTGGTGCCACTATAAATATCTCAATGCGGGACCTGGAAGTGTGGGTGGAGCGTTTGTTCATCAACGACATTTTGAAGCTCAAAAGCGCGCAAGGCTTGCTGGATGGTGGGGGATGCCGCTTAAAGAGCGATTTGAAATGTCTCACTCTTTTGAATACCACGCAGAAAGTGGAGCGAATGGATGGCAGTTGAGCACTCCTCCGATTCTCTTAGCGGGCGCCCTTAAAGCTTCGTTAGATATTTTTGAAAAAGCTGGCATGGAGAGATTAAGAGAAAAATCGATACAGCTCACTTGTTTTTTAGAAGAGCAGCTCGCACAAATAGATTTTGTACAATTGCTGACGCCTAAAAATCCTCAAGAGCGGGGGGCTCAGCTTTCTATAAAAGTAAAGAATGGAGAAAAATGCCTTCAGCAGCTTAAAGATAGAGGAATCATTTGTGATTTACGAGCAGGTGAGGTGTTAAGGATAGCTCCTGCACCTCTTTATAATCGATTTGTAGAGATTGCGCAATTTGTAAAGGCTTTTGCATCAATATGAGAGCATTGCATAACTCAATCTAATAAGGAAGCCATTCTGGAGCAAGCAGATAGGTTAGCAGGACGGGTTTGGATCACCGCTTGTCTATATTTTTTTTTAAGATCAAACGAAAAAATTAACAAAAAATAAATAACTGCTAGCAAAGTATAGGGGAATAGCTGTATAATTTGCCTGTTCTTCTGGAAATTTCCGTGGAATCTGCTCGCTGCACTGTATTCGGTCTAGTGGTTGGTTGCTCAACTTTCAGTTTTAGAACTTGTATGAACCACTTTTTGCAATAAATTAAATATTGCATGTTATTTTTTATAGGAGGCCAAGCATGGCAAGTAAGTTATACGTTGGAAATTTGTCACACGACATCACCGACAATGAACTACAGGATATTTTTGAAGCTTACGGATCTGTTGTTTCAGCACAAGTAATTGTGGATCGTGAAACACGTCGATCTAAGGGTTTTGGTTTTGTTGAAATGAGTTCAGCAGATGAAGCTCAAGCAGCAATTGAAGCATTAAACGAAAAAGAAGTTCAGGGACGTCCCTTAACAGTTAATATTGCTCGTCCGAGAGAAAATCGCACTGGCGGCGGCGGCGGAGGTTTCCGTGGTGGCAACCGTAACGGCGGCGGTGGCGGCGGCGCTGGCGGAAGACGTTACTAGTTAACGACTGAGTCAAAAAGAGGCTGTAGAGAAATCTACAGCCTTTTTTTTCGTATCGATATAATTCAAGTTTGAGAATGGGTTTCACTATGCATTCTGTTGAATACTACAATAAAAATGCTGAAGCTTTTGTTGTAGGAACCGTAAAATGCGATGTTTCTTCTGCCTATGCAAACTTTCTTCCTCATCTCGTACAAGGAGCAACACTTTTAGATGCCGGGTGTGGCTCAGGTCGCGACAGCCTCTATTTTAAAGAGGAAGGCTTTCAGGTGACCGCTTTTGATGCCTTCATTGAATATGACATGAATCAAACATCTATTGTACCTTTTATCTCCCCCCTATTTGCTCCACTTGAAATTTGGACCACAGCAGATTTAAGAAGTTTAGCTCAAAGTCCTGATAAGGCGTGGCTCAATATTTTGGTAAAAAAAGAGGGGACTTCATGAAATTAACCCGCTCTTATTTAGAGACTCCTTTGGGTCAGATGATTGCGATTGCGGATGAGCGAGTGTTGTATTTGTTAGAATTTGTGGATCGGCGTGGTTTAGAGCGTGAAATTAAACAGCTCCAAAAAACAAACTGCGCGTCGATGATTTTTGGAAGTACATCACCTATTTGTTTGATTGAGAGAGATTTAGAGAGGTATTTTGCGGGAGAGTTAAGAGAGTTTGCGACCCCATTCCACTTCGTTGGATCGGATTTTCAAAAAAGTGTCTGGACGGCGTTAACAAAAATTCCCTATGGGGAATCTAGAGCGTACTCCGACATTGCACAAGAGATAGGTAAGCCAAAGGCGTATCGCGCAGTGGCAAGTGCGATTGCAGCAAATCAGCTAGCGCTGATCGTGCCGTGTCATCGAGTGATTCACGCGGATGGATCTTTAAGCGACTATAGCAGCGGTCCTGTAAGAAAAAAAAGATTACTTGAGCTTGAGAAATGTTAATTATTTTACTTTTTCTGGCTCAGAAGCGATCAATACAACTCTTGCAGGAGCTCCATCTGCACCGGCTAATTTGATGGGTAAGCAATAGAGAGTATAGGCTCCAGGTGCGATCTTGGAAAGATTAAGGCTTTCGACGATCACAACTCCAGCTTTTAATAGTACTTCATGAGTAGGCGCTATAGCATCAAAAGGAGCTACAGAGAGATAGTCTACTCCAACAAGCTCAATGTTCCTCTCAACTAAATAGTCTGCACCTTCTTTTGAAATAGCAACATATTCTTTCTCAAATGTAGAAGATTCGTGAATCCATCTCTCAGAATTTGAGGTTTTAATGAGTAATCTTTTGGTGCCTTCAGGGATGTTTGCAGCTTTTAGGATCTCAGCTGTGATTAATGGGGCATCTAACACTTCAATCACAATAGCTGGACCAATCAGAACATCGAGCGAAAGCTTTTCGACCCCATTCGCCCCTCGCAAAAAATGAGAGGGAGCATCTACATGTGTTCCTGTGTGAGCGCACATATTGATTTGCGTGACATTGACCTCATCTCCCTTATCGAGGTCTAAAACCTTTGCAAAAGTTGGACCAGGATCTCCTGGCCAAACAGGCAAACCTTCTGTTAAAGTGACTGTAATATCAAAGATTTGTGGCATAGTCTATTCCTTGTTAAACACGATTCCATTTTTTTTCAGATTCTCCTTTAGCGCTGTTGGGTCGGAAAATAAAATGCTGCAAATGCCCAGTTGTTCTGCAGCTTCTGTATTTTCTTCTCGATCATCAATAAAAATAATGGAGGAGGCTTTAAGATGCAGTTGTTCGAGCAAAATTTCATACGCTTTAGGGTCGGGTTTTTCAACTCCTATCTCATACGATAAAAGCACTGGGTCAAATAAGTCATAATATCCAAGTTTTGCAATTAAATCGGCATGGTAAGAATTGACGTTTGAAAGCATCGGGGTTTGATATCCGTTTTGTTGCAGCTCTTTGATCACTGCGAGAGTCTCAGGGATAGCTGTAAAGGCAAAAGATTTAACCTGCTCAAATTGACAAAAAAAGTCTGCCGGAAGCGCAATCCCAACTGAACAAGCGTACTCTTGCCAAAATGTTTTTTCATCGCTTTTTTCTACCAAGCAAATTTTCCACTGATTTAAGAGCGCTTCTAATTCGCTGTCATCGATACAAAACGACTTTTTGAGAAAGAGCATGACTTGAGAGCGATCGGCTTTTGCGACAACTCCGCCAAAATCAAAAACAACCGCTTTTATGTTGGAGCTTTCATGAGCTTGTGCAGAGTGGGTGAGAAATAGGATGACTCCAACCCATAAAAAGCGAGTGAGTTTAAACATAAAAATCTCCTGTTCATTTAGATAAAAATCGTTTTAATTTTTGAGGCATGAAGGCTATGAGGGGGGCTTTGATCGAAGAAGGCATTTTTTGATAGAAAATGCCTAAAATTTTGTCTACCGCTCCTAATAGATCATTTTTGGAATTTTTTATTTGTGTAGTCAATTGTTTTATTCGGATAATTAGCGTGCGGTTACAGCAGTATATAAAGGAAGTTGTATAAGGTCAATTCGTTTTTTGCGAATACCCCAGAAACACAATCCAAACAAATGCCCTTTTTCAGAAGAAGAATCCTCTTGCTTCACTATCGCCTTTCAGGCAAACGCAGTTTTTTTTCTTAATAGACTGAACTTTAGTCTGTTAGACATCTCACTTGCAAAATCTAAAACCAAAGTTCAGGGTCATATATTCTTAAATTAACACCATTGTCCCACCTGCTAGCTCTAACTTGGTGAGGAAACTTTTGGCAAAAAGCCACCCACTTGCATGTTCCACATATGCGCGTAAAGTCCTTTTTTATCCAATAAAGAGGCGTGAGTCCCATCTTCTACAATTTTCCCCTTATCAAAAACGACTATTCGATCCATGCGAGAGAGAGTGGAAAGTCTGTGAGCAATCACAATGGTTGTACGGTTTTTCATCAGTTGTCCCAGGCTATCCTGAATGTATTTTTCTGTCACAGAATCTAAAGCCGATGTGGCCTCGTCTAAAATAAGAATGGGCGCATCCGCTAGTATCGCCCGGGCAATAGCAATACGTTGCTTTTCTCCTCCAGAGAGCTTTGTTCCTCTCTCTCCAACTTTGGCTTCATATCCATTCGGAATATTCCGAATGAATTCATCGCAATGCGCAAGTTTTGCAGCATGAGCGATCTCTACTTCCGTAGCCTCGGGTCTGCCGTAACATATGTTTTCTCGTAAGGTTCTATGAAATAGAACGGGGTCTTGAGGGATCAGTGCAATTTGGCTTCGTAAAGATTTTAGAGTAACCTGTGCGATATCCTGTCCATCGATCAGGATTTTCCCATCTTGAATAGGAAAGAAGCGCAAAATTAAGTTGATGAAAGTGGATTTTCCAGCTCCAGTAAAGCCAACAAGTCCGACTCTCTCTCCCCCATGGATGTGAGCGTGTTTATTTACAAAGAGGTTTTTTTCTCCATAGTGGAAGGAAACATTATCAAAGAGCACTTCGCCCGAAGAGATTTTTAACTCTTTGGCATCTTTTTTATCTCTCAGATCTTGAGGATCTTGTATAACAGAATACGCTTGCTTGACCGTTCCAAAAGACTGAAATAAAGTAGGTAACGCGGAGCCCACCATCCACATGATTGACCCAATGCTCCATGTTGTTGTAAAGACCTGAACTGCTTGGCCTGTTGAGATTTTGTTATGGACCCACAAGTAAAGAAGGGAGCCCAGCATTCCGAAGATGACTCCCAAAATAAAAAATAAGGAGGTGACACACCGCATTTTTTCGACATAGCACTTAGCTCGAATGTTTGTCTGCAGTTCTTCTTGTTGGAAGGGTGCGATCATCTTTTTTTCATATTTAAAACGATAGAAAAGATTGACGGCAAAGTTATTTGTGAGACTGTCAACAATCTTTCCTAGCAAAGTGCTGCGCGCCTCTCCATGCTGATGTTCGTAAAGATCACAAGAGCGGGTAAACTTAAGGCAAATTCCCACATGAATGGTGATCCAGACAAGCAGAATCCATGAGAAGAGGGGATTTACAAACCAAAGAAAAACCGCACCCAAAAAAGAAGCCATAATTGCAGGGATGATCGGAAAAAACAATTGCTGGATGATCGATTCCACCTGCGTTGTCATATCTGTCATCTTATTTGCAAGACTTCCAGAAAATCGCTCATTGAAGTAGTGCGGAGAGTGGTGCTGAATGTGGTTAAACATCATCATGCGCATATTGGCTTGGAGTTTTGGAATCGATTTTGCCATTAAAAAGCCCATCGTGCGAGAGGCTGTTTCTACGAAGACCACCAAACACAATCCTCCGATGATGGGCCACTTTAATGCTGTCCATGCTGCTATTCTATTACTCTCATATTGGGAGAAAATATCAACGATCACATGCAAGATATAGGGCCATAGCAGAACATCTAGAGGCCAGGTGAAGGCATCCAGGAGGAGGATCAAAATAAAGACCCATTTTTGCAGCCGTATGAACTGCCATACAAAGCTTATCAGCTCTTTATACGAAACCACTTTAATCTTTTGTCTACGAGTGAAGGGAATTAACATATAAAGGAGAATTCAATATCTTTTCAAGATGAAATCGTTGCATAACTCAAGCTTGGTATCGTTTTGGAACCTTTTTGCCCCATTTGAGAGATCTCTCTCTCGCTTTACCAATGTACTATCTTCGTTCGAGATCCCCCAACTGCCGGCCACTAAAGTGGCCTGGACAAAAATCCCCAAAAGTTCTTTTACCCCCTCTGTAAATGCTTTTTTAATTTCAGTTTTTTGTGTGAAATCTCCTCTCTAACCTGGAGAGAAAATCTATGACACAGCAAACCCGTAGCCTCATTTCATTTGCAACATATCTGATCAATACCAAACAGGAGTTGCATTATGTACTCGATGCTGTGACTAAAAAAATCGACTGGGCTCCATTTGAGAAAATGCTTTCAATGGACAAGAGCTTGAATTGTTCAATATATTTTTTTAAATCAAATCTATAGAAATATATATGTATCGTGATAAAAAACACAGTTTTCGATATACTGGCCTCTGTTTAATCCAAAAAGGAAATGATGGGATTCGCTGCAGGAAAAAAAAGCAAACTATTTGACTTCAAGAAAAAACTTTCTGGTGCAGAAGAAGGAAGACAAAAATTTGGCATGTTTGTCGGCGTTTTTGTCCCTTGTTTATTAATGCTTTTCGGCGTGATTATCTTTTTGCGTCTAGGTTGGATTGTAGGTCAAGTCGGATTGGCTACTGCCCTATTCATCATTACGATGTCGGGAGTCATCACTTTTATTTCTACATTGTCAATGGCATCCATCTCTACAAATATACAGGTGGGAAAGGGAGGAGTTTATTACATCATCTCGCGATCCCTTGGCATTGAAGTGGGCTCTGCGGTAGGTCTTCCTCTCTATTTCAAACAAGTATTGTCCATTGCTTTTTGCTGTGTTGGTTTTGCTGAGTCCTTACACGATCTAATGCCCGCATGGTCTATACCAAACATTGGATTAGCAACTCTTGGTGTACTTACATTTCTTGCCTACACTTCGGTAAAAGGGGCTTTAAAAGTCCAAATTGTTATTTTTGTGATCTTGGTTTTTTCTTTTATCTCTCTATTTACGGGTGGAGGAACTCTAGAGCCCATGCATCCTGATACCTTTACACCCTCAAGTGCCAAGTTGGGTTTTTGGACCATATTTGCTATTTTCTTCCCAGCGATGACTGGAGTTGAATCTATCGTTTCATTGTCAGGAGATCTAAAAAATCCCAGTAAATCAATTCCTATCGGAACAATTGCGGCCTCAATTGTTTCCTACATTATCTATACATCCATTGCTATATTCCTGGCTCAACGTGTGCCTTTAGAAAGATTAGCTAATGACCCCTTGATTTTACAAGACGTAGCCTCAATACCCTCTTTAATTATTCTAGGAATATGGGGCGCCACATTATCGAGCGCCTTGGGTGGATTATTGAGCGCACCAAGGACATTGCAAGCGATCTCAGATGATGGGATATTACCCAAATTTTTAGGTAAAACATTTGGAAAAACAGAAGAACCAAGGATTGCCACCTTAATAACATTTTTCTTGGCATTTGTAGGAATCTATTTTGGGAGTATTAATATCATTGCCCCCGTAATGACTATGATTTGCTTAGTATCCTATGGCATCTTAAACTTTTCTTCTGGTTTTGAAACCCTCATGTCTAATCCAAGTTGGCGCCCCCGTTTTCGGATTCACTGGTTGCTCTCAATGACAGGAGCCCTTTTATGTCTACTGACCATGCTAATGATCGACCCTGGTGTAGCTATTTTATCCCTACTAGGGGTTATTGGTATTTATCTAGCTGTAAAGAAAAAGAAATTTCAGGGATCCTGGGCTGACATAAGACAGGGGATTTTGATGTTTATTTCTAGATTCACAATCTATGAGCTAG
>JAJACO010000063.1 GCA_022601475.1 Chlamydiales bacterium | reverse complement strand
TTCTCCAAGACATTGAATCTCTTTTTCGAGTAAATAACCCGCGGCTGCTCTATTGGGGAAATATTGGGTGATGGTATAGGTGGAGCTATGTTTGCGGTGTGCTGTCCCAAATGCATCATTTACGTAGAGATCTGCAAGGTTTGCTAGCTGTTTTGCAAATTCTGGAGCCTCTTCGGGATGTTCTTCGGCTCGATGAAAGCGGAGATTTTCGAGTAAAAGCACCTCTCCAGGTTGTAGCTGGCTCACTTGCGATTCAACTTCTTCTCCAATGCAGTCAGGAGCCATTTGGACGGACCGTTTTAGGTAGGTTGAAAGCACTTTTACAATAGGAGCCAAAGAGAGTTCGGGGACTTTAGCATTCCGCGGTCTACCAAGATGACTCATTAAAATGACTGAACCTCCTTGATCTAGGATATATTGGATGGAGCGGAGAGCTGCTTTAATGCGCGTTGGATCTGCTACATTGAGCTCACTTGTAAGGGGGACATTAAAATCTACCCGCATTAAAATTTTTTTTCCAGAAATCTGTAAATCTTCAATGAATAACTTCATGCTATCTGCTATAACAAATAAGCATGAATCAATCTATAGAGAAATTACGCTTGGAGTATGGAAATACGCCGCTTTTGAATAAAGAGCTGGAGCTAGAGCCTCTTGTTTTGTTTAAGCGGTGGTTAGCAGAGGCTGTGCGAGCAGATGTGATAGAACCGAATGGGATGACTTTTTCTACTGTCACAAGTGCTGGGCATCCCTCATCACGCACGGTGCTTCTAAAAGGGGTGAGTGAGAATGGGTTTTGTTTTTATACAAATAAAGCGAGCCGCAAAGCAGAGCACGTACGGTTGCACCCTTTTGGTTCTTTAACTTTTTGGTGGAGAGAAATTTTTCGGCAGGTCAATGTTGAAGGTGCGGTTCAAGAGATGCCGCGTGCACATTGCGAGGCGTATTTTTATAAGCGGCCCAAAGGAGCTCAAGTTGCCGCTTTAGCCTCCTACCAAAGCGCTCCTCTCGCTTGTCGCGAGGAGCTAGACGAGGTTTATCAGCGGCTTTTACAAAAATACCGCGGTAAGCGCATTCCTTTTCCAAAAGATTGGGGAGGATATTGTGTAGTGCCGGAGCGTATCGAGTTTTGGCAGGGGCGTAAAAATAGATTGCACGACCGCTTTTTATTTGTAAAAACGGACGGAGAGTGGTTAAGGAGCCGTTTAGCTCCTTAGCTCATCTCGTTTGAGTTTGAGCTCTTGGGCAAAAACGATGCGATTCTGTCTCCGTTTCTCAGCTTCTTCATACCGTCTTTTTTGAATATCTGTCTCGACGATCAGGAGAGGCACTTTTGTTGGTTTATTGTGTTCATCAAGCGCTACAAAGGTGAAATAGGCAGAGATCACATGTCTTTTTTCTTTTGTTTGGATATTTTCAGCGACGACTCTTGCGCCCACTTCCATCGAGGAGTTCCAAACTCTGTTCAGCATGGATTTAAAGATTAAAATTTCTCCAGCATAGGCGGGAGCCAAGAAGTGAAGAGCATCTACAGATACTGTGGCGCAGATTTTTTCGCTGTGTCTTTCGGCAACAACAAGTGTCACTCTATCTAGAATACTCATCACAAGCCCACCAAAGACAGTTCCGTTGGTGTTTAGGTCATTGGGGAAGATTTTGTAGGTGTGGTCTGTGACAGATGTACTTGTGTTTGTTTTGCCTTGCATATCTCTATAAAATGTTTATGAATTGCGGAAGTTTTTGTCAGTTCAGGGTGAAAGGTTGTTGCTAAATGCATGCCTTGTTGTACACATACAGCGAGTCCTTCATTTTCTGCAAGAGAGGTCACATTTTTTGAGTGAATGGCGGTGATTTGGGGGGCTCGAATAAAAAGTGCTTCAATGGTTGTGAATGGCGAAAAATTGAGCTTAAGATGAGTAGAAAAAGAGTGTAGCTGCCTTCCGTAACCGTTCCTTTTAACAGAAATATCTAAGAGTTTGTAGTGAGTCATTAAAATAAGTCCCGCACACGTGCCAAAAATAGGGGCTCTTTTTGCAAAGGTGCGCAAGGGAGATTCGAACTTCATTCGCTCGATTTGATGAAGGAGCGTTGTTGATTCGCCACCGGGTATGATCAGCCCTATGCATTGCAGGAGATCTTTGGGATAGCGCACTTCAATAGAGGGCATGCCCAAAGAGTCAAGAATTTGCCGGTGCTTACCAAAGGCACCTTGAAGAGCTAAAACTCCAATTTTACCAGCCACGCTGCGCTAGCAACTCCTCTTTAGCAATTTGATTGATGTCGATGCCTGGCATAGGTGCGCACAAATCAGCTGAGATTTCTACCAATTTTTTGGGGTCGTTGTAGTAAGTCGCGGCTAAGACGATCGCTTTTGCGCGGTTAGCGGGATCTTCTGACTTAAAGATGCCAGATCCCACAAAGACGGTTTGGGCGCCTAGCTGTAGCATTAAAGCTGCATCGGCAGGTGTGGCGATTCCACCTGCTGAAAAGTTGGGTACCGGCAATTGCCCCTCTTTAGAAATTTGACACACAAGGTGGTAAGGAGCGCCTAAACGTTTGGACTCGGCCATGAGTTCTGCAGGATCCATCAGCTGAAGGCGGCGGATGCCTGATTGGATGGCGCGCATATGGCGCACAGCTTCAACAATGTTTCCTGTCCCTGCTTCTCCTTTTGTGCGGATCATAGCAGCTCCTTCGCCGATGCGACGCAGCGCTTCTCCTAAATCACGCGCTCCACAAACAAAGGGGATTGAAAAGGGGTGTTTGTCAATGTGATTTTCTTCATCGGCGGGGGTAAGCACCTCGCTCTCATCGATAAAGTCCACCTCTAAAGCTTGGAGCATTTGCGCTTCGACAAAGTGTCCAATGCGACATTTGGCCATGACGGGGATTGAGACGGTATTTTGAATAGCTTGAATTAGAGTAGAAGAGGTCATGCGAGAAATTCCACCTTCCGCACGAATATCAGAGGGGATACGCTCGAGGGCCATGACGGCGCAGGCGCCGGCCTCTTCTGCGATTTTAGCTTGTTCAACGGAGGTCACATCCATGATCACGCCGCCCTTTAACATTTCAGCTAGGCCGATTTTAATTTCAAAAGTGCCTGATTTTTTCATGTGGGGTGTATCCTATAAATTGGAAAAGGGATTGGAGACTTGTTTAAATCCCCCCCCTTTTTTTCTTTTTTTAATTTCCAAGCGGATGGAATAGAGAAGGTCTTGGTCAAAATCAAGGTGGGCTGCCCACTGTAAATATTGGAGAGGGATTTCGCTAAACAATCTCCCTTTGTGCTTTCCAAGCGGCATGTATTTTATTTTGATCGGCGAGGCGAGTATATCAAAGACTTGCTTGAGGGTTTTAAATCTGCGTGTGAGGTGTTTGAATACCTCGATATTCATTTTCACATCATTGAGCGCTCGATGAGAGCCTTGATTGGGCACGTTAAAGTGAGCTGCTAATCTTTCGAGTGAGTTATTGGGGCTATCCCCATAGTGACGCGCCAGACGAAGTGTGTCAATGAAGGGGCGTGACTTGAGCGTAAATGGAATATGGGCTCGTTGCGCCGCTTTTTCGATCATATCTAGATCCATTCCGACGCCGTGACCTACAATGAGGTCTTTGCCGATAAAATTTAAGAAATCGGGGAGTTGCTCTGCAACGCGGGGTTTGTTATGCACCATTTCTGCTGAGATATGATGGATAGCAAAGGCGTCTTCAGAAATGGTACATTCTGGGTTAACGAGGGTATCAAATTCATCGAGTGTCTCAGAAAAAGTGAAACGGACAGCGGCGAGCTCTAAGAGTCTGTCGTTTTCAAGATCTAAGCCTGTAAATTCACAGTCAAGACAGATAAATTGAGTGTTATGGAGTGACATGATGAACCATTTCCGAGAGAATAGCGATTAATTCTTTTCTCCCTATATTTTTAGTTGCTGAGTAGTGTACATAGGGCAAGTCTTTTAGCCTACTTGTTATTTGTTTTGTCTGCTTGGCTCTTTCTGATTGATTGAGTTTGTCCACTTTAGTCAGCACGACAATCGCTGGCAGTCCGCTCTCTTTAATCCACTCGAGCATTTTCTCATCTTCTATGCTTGGAGTGTGTCGAATATCTAGAAGAAGAATGAGCACTTTGAGTTGTTCACGCTTGTGTAAATAATCCTCAATTAAACGACTCCACTGCGCTTTTTCGCCCTTTGAGACTTTGGCAAATCCATAGCCGGGCAAGTCGACAAAAACAAATTTTTCATCGATTAAAAAGAAGTTGAGGGCGCGTGTTTTGCCTGGTTGGGAGGAGGTTTTGACTAAGTTTTTGGCACGAAATAAATGGTTGAGTAGAGTGGATTTACCCACATTAGAGCGTCCCAAAACAGCAATTTCAGGAAAACTATAAAAGTTAGGCGCCTCTTTTAGGGAGACGACTGTTGTGACAAACTTAGCGCTCTGAAATTTCATAGATAATTTCTCTTTTTTCCTCTCCCTTATGCAGAAGGGTGATACGGTGAGCGGAAAGAGGCAAAAGCGCACTGATTCTCTCGCTCCATTCAATACAACAAACCCCTTTTGCAAAGAGGTATTCTTCAAATCCTAAGCTTAAAAAAGCTTCTTCATCCTCTAACCGATAGAGATCAAAATGATACACATCCATCCCCCCCTCATAAATATTAAGGTAGGAGAACGTAGGACTACACACGCGCTCTTGATCAGTCGAGGTCAAGGCGCTCACAATACCTTTGATCAAAGTTGTCTTTCCGGCGCCCAAATCCCCAAAAAAACACACGATCGCACCCGGCTTGAGTTCTCTTGCGATTTGTGCTCCAAGAGCGCTTGTTTGTTCTGCAGAATTACTCTGCTTCGATCCACTTGCTAACATAGGGGTTAAAATCCTCATCTTCGGCCAAAATTTCTACAAAAGATGTGATTTTGTCTTCCTGAAGTTGTTCTTGAAAGAAATTCAAAAAGGAATCTTCTAATTGAAAGCGATTTTGATTTTGAACCTCAACAAGAGAGAGAGGTTTTAAGTAGTGCTCTTTAAAATCGCGTACAACAGCCTCTTTGCTATTAAACAGTTTTCCTGTCACAGCGGAGGAGTAGACAATTTTTGTAGTGGGTGTTTTGAGTGGTTTAATGTAGTTTTTGATAATCTCTGGATCTTCTGAGACAAAAAAACGTTTTGCACGCACACCTCCGAGTCTTTCGGTGTTCTCTGGGCACTTAGAAACCCAATCGTAGATGGCATCTTGAGGATTTGGGTGTGTGTTGTCGGCAAAAACCTTGCCTGTGAATGGGCAGATGTAGATTTTTTTGGTGAGTTCATTGACAGTTGGAGGTCCATAGCCGATTTTAATTTCGGTCTCTCGCCAGATCTTTCCTTCTTTTTCGAGGGCATGGATTGCTTTGTCTGTGCTTTGAAAGATGATTTTATCTCGAACAAAGACCATGGGGTTGATGTTGAAACGATTTTCAAGATAATAAAGATAAGCAGTTAAGA
>JAJACO010000062.1 GCA_022601475.1 Chlamydiales bacterium | reverse complement strand
CCTCTCAAGAGAAATCCAAACAAATTCCCTTTTTCAGAAGAAGAATTCTCTTTGTTCACTATCGCCTTTCAGGCAAACGCAGTTTCTTCATAATGAGTATAACCCTCGCTGCCTATCTTGCCCGCCGTCAGGCGGATCCTGCTCATCCTGTTAGTAGATCAGTTCAATCACATTCTTTCAGAAATTTAAATAAAAATATATAAACCTCTTATTTGTAACAACGAAAACCAGAAGTTTAGGTTAATATATAAAATATTCAATTGATTTTTCTACATAATCAAAGATTTATTTTTTCTTAGCGTCTTAGCGTCCCACTCCTTCGCGTTGATCAAATAGGCTGGAGTGATTACTAGTTTCAGCGATTTTGGTTATAAATGCTGACTGAATCGCTTCATTGAGTGCAAATTTCTTAGAGCCAATCTGAGCAATCGGCCACACACCTTGCATGGAGCTTGTCCTAAAACAGACGGCTGATACGGGCAACTGTTCAACGGTTTGTTGAACATATTCAATGTGATATCCAAGCTCTTTGGCAATACGTAGACAGTTCCTGATCGTCACTCCAAAGTAAAGAGAGAGACTGGGATCGGGCGTATACACTGTATTTTGTTCCACCCAAAAAAGATTTCCAAACGCCGCTTCTAGTAAGATGCCTTTTTCTGTCACCGTGACACAATCATCTAAACCTTGCGTGTGCGCCTCGTGCATCACGTAGTAGCGATTGAGATGAGCTAAACTCTTAAAAGAGGCGTGACAGAGTGCATAGGGAGATGAAAATAACCCCATTGTGAGTGGATAGATGGTTTTTGGGACAAAGTGCTTTAGAGTCATGAGCACCCGCCCCTGCCGCTTAGGTAAGTGCATTTGAGGCGCGTCCCCTCCTGTGACGTAGATTTTGAGGCGAAAAATGCCCTCGTACGCTCCATTCAGCCGAATTAATTCATCCACAAGAGAAGGATGGATCGGATCAAATTGCAGATTGAAAGAGGCGCATTGGCTCGTGAGCTGTTCTAGGTGCGTTTCCAAAAATAGAGGTGCGCCCTGCTTCACCTGAATGGTGGCATAGACACCATCGCCAAACTGAAAGCCGCGATCTGAGATGGGTATCTTAGCTTCTTGCTCGGGAAGAAAGACCCCCTGCAAATAAACAATTGTCATTAAATCACAAACTCCTTAGCTCCTAGAAGGGTAAAAAGGGTGTGTCCCTTATGCAAAGTCTCTTCATACTCTTTGATCGGATCGGAATCAATCACGATAGCACCCCCTAGCTGCACTTCAACCGACTGAGGATGCACGAGCAATGTGCGTATTGCAACGTTAAAATCAAAATCTCCATTTTCTGCAAAATAGCCAATACTTCCCGTATAAATCCCGCGCGCTCTTTGCTCGAGTAGATGGATTTTTGCAATGGCGCTCAGCTTGGGGCACCCCGTGATCGAGCCGGCAGGAAAGAGCTGCCTAATTAAGCTCACCGGGTGCATAGAGGCTTTGATCTGCGCTTGGATAACCGAGTGGAGATGAAAAACGTTGGTGTACGCTTCACACTCCCAAATTTTGAGGGTTTTGACGCTGCCTGGGCAGGCCACCTTGCCAAGATCATTACGCATTAAATCTGTGATCATCAGAAGTTCTGCTCGCTCTTTTTCAGAGCGCAGCAGCTGTTCCTTGTAAAGGCGGTCTTCTTCGGGAGTTTTTCCTCGGGGGGCAGTCCCCTTAATGGGACGAGACTCGAGCAGATCGTCCTGCTTGTACAAAAAGCGTTCTGGCGAGGTAGAAACAATAGAAAAAGCGCCGCAATTTAAAAAGGCTGAGAAAGGCGCTGGGTTGAGTTGAACACTTTTTTCAAATTGAGCAAAAGCGTCTGTTTTGCCTTTCAGGTGAAAGACTTGCGAAAGATTCAGCTGATAAACCTCTCCCTCTACAATCCATTTTTTTGTTTGTTTAATTTTTTCTAAATAGCTCTCTAAAGAGTCCGAGCAAAAACTTAAACGCAAATCGCTCATTTGAGATACAGTTGGCAGACGCTCCAAACAGACCGTAGCCTGCTCTGCATACAGAGTCATCTCTTGTGAGTGGTGATCAAATTTAACAACGACCGTAGGCTGATAAAAGCAGCTATCTGCAATAGAAGAGGTGGTGTGTGCCATCACCTGATCGGGATCTGCAAAACATCCCATCTCATAGCCCAAATAGCCCACCCAGCGTGGGATTTTAAGCTCGGAGCAAAAAAGATCTCCCAACTCTTGTTGTAACAGCTCCCAGCAGCCAGGTTGTGCAGCGATTGTCACTTTTTTCTTGGGAAACAAGCAGAGATAAGAGGTGTTAGAGGTAGCGTAGCTGCCTCCAGAATAAAGAAGCGCCGTCCCCTCAAGGTCGGCAAAACGTTTGGCCAAAACAAGAAGTTGAGCTGAATTAGAGGTCCATGTTGTGATACACTGCATCCACATCATCACTCTCTTCTAACCACTCGATTAGAGCGTTATTCGCTTGCTGAGTTTCTTCATCACAACTCAGAGTGGATTTGGGAATCCACTCAATGTCCGCTTCTGGACACTCAATACCCATCGCCTCGAGCTTTTCTTTAACAGCGTAGAGCTCAGCTGGATCTGTTGTAATCATAAACCCTTCTTCTGCAGATTCAAAATCTTCGGCACCCGACTCAATGGCTGCATTAAAAAGAGTCTCTTCTTCTTGCCCCTTATTTTCTGCTTGGATCACCCCTTTTTGCTCAAAGTTAAAAGAGACAGAGCCTGGATTAGCAATTGTCCCTCCTCTTTTGTTTGTGGCAATGCGCATATCAGAAACGGTGCGATTTTTATTGTCGGTGAGCGCTTCTACAAGAATACCTACGCCGCCGTGTCCATAGATTTCGTAGGTGATCGCTTCAAAATTTGCTTGATCGGCACTTGTCGCTTTTTTGATATTCCGATCGATGCTGTCATTTGGAAAATTAGCCACTTTAGCTTTTTGGATGGCTAAACGCAGACGGGGGTTGCCCTTGGGATCGGCACCTCCTGTTTTAACAGCGCTGATAATCTCTTTTGCAAGTCTTGAAAAGATTTTTCCCTTTTGTTTGTCGGCTCTATCTTTTTTGTGCTTGATATTTGCCCATTTACTGTGACCAGCCATGCTTAAAAATATCCTTTTTGTTAGCCTTTTCCCAGCAGATCGCACTGTGGTAGTGCTCAAACTGCTTCTCTCTTTCCTTAAAGGCGGGGCCATGAAAGCAGTAGCGCCCCCGCCCATCCACCTCGCCCGGAACAACCGCGTGTAACATCTCGTGATACACGACAAACCTGACAAAGTACTCGGGGAAAAACGGATCGTCTAGCATACGGTGAATCTTAATAAGACGCAACCCATCCAAGTACTGCCCAAAAGTGATTCTAGAACGCGCTTTAGAACTCCCTCTTCCATACCAAGAGATCTGTAAATTTAACTTATTTTCAAAATATGTTGCATTAACCTGCTCATAAAACTCTTGGAGATGGTAAACACGCCCCTGCTGCTCGAGCTTTTTTTCATCGACAAGGTGTGTGAAATCAGAATTTGAAAGCTCTTGCTGAATAAAGCCACGCAAAATTAAATTGTGATGCCGCCTATTTTTTCGATCTCCACGAATAAAGTGTGCTACAGCCTCTACGACACGCTCTGGAGCACTCAAAAAAATTTGATGAATAGAAACGCGCGCCCACCCTCTTCTCTTCTCGAGCATGGAGAGCATTGTTGAGCGGTTTTGATTGATCACAAGCTCTAATTCTACCCCCGAAAGCTGGGAGAGCCGCGCTTGCAACGGAAATTTTGTCATTTACAGAATCCGCTGCATGACCACTTTTCCAATGTACTCCCCGTCATCCTTCATGAAATGCTTTTGAAAGCCAATTTCAGTAAAACCAAAACGATGATAGAGAGCAATAGCAGGATTACCCTCATAAACCTCGAGGTAAACAACCTCAATCCCAAAGTTTTTCTTGGCAAGATGGAGTAAGTTGTTGATCAAAAGCGTCCCCACTCCCTTGCCACGCATCTCTTTAGAAACAATAATGGAGAGCAAGCACTGATGCGCAATCTTGCGATACGGCATCAAGCAAAGAGTCGCTATTCCCACAGCCTCATCATCTATTGTCGCTGTCAAACTACTTTTATACTTGGAAAATCCAATCCAATGCTTGACAGCATCCTCAATCTCTGGAGGATCTTTCATAGGGAATCCCTTTAAAATCCCAGGCTCAAGCAACCATTCATGCAGTGGGCCGGCATCTTCTGAGACGGTGTAGCGGATTTTTAATCCTGGAACTTCTGGAAGTGCATCTTTTTCTTCTGACATAGCTCTATTTTATCCAAATTCTTTAAGGAATGCGACAATAAACTCATCTAAAAGTTCTCCATCCATCATCGCCTGAATATTCCCAGACTCATAACTTGTGCGTGTGTCTTTCACAAGTGTATAAGGCTGAAATACATAATTACGTATCTGCGAGCCCCAAGCATTCTCCATCTTCTCTCCCGATAAAGCTTGTAAGCTCTTTTCTCTTTCCAAAACTTGCTTTTCATAAAGTTTAGACTTTAAAAGCTTTAAACACGTCTCTCTGTTTTGGATTTGGGAGCGTTCATTTTGGCAAGAGACCACAATGCCCGTAGCTAAATGGGTCATCCGCACAGCCGAATCGGTCACATTGATGTGCTGCCCACCCGCTCCAGAGGCTCGAAAGGTGTCTACCCGAATCTCGTTGGGCAAAATCTCGATTTGGATGTCATCGGTGATCTCGGGTGTCACATCGACAGAAGCAAAACTTGTGTGCCTCCGAGCGCCACTATCAAATGGAGAGATGCGCACCAGCCGATGCACCCCTTTTTCTGCTTTTGTATACCCATAAGCAAAAGGGCCCAAGAGCTTCACAGTGATACTCTTTATCCCTGCAACATCTCCATTTACTTGATCGATCACCTCGATTTTCCAATTCTTTTTTTCGGCCCATCTTTGATACATTCGAGAGAGCATCAGAGCCCAATCGCACGCCTCTGTCCCCCCTGCACCTGAATTGATGCTTAAAAAGCACGCTTTAGCGTCCATTTCGCCAGAGAGCATGCGGCGCGCCTCTAAGTCTGCCAGCGATTTCTCAATAGGGTCTAACTCGGCAACAAGTTCAATAACAAGCGCCTCTTCGCCCAAAGCGTCCGCCTCAGGCAACAAACTCTCTACATTATCAAATGCTTCTTTAATCTCTTTATAAGGAACAGTCCATCCTTTTAGAGCATTTGCCTCAGCAATGACCTTTTGAGCCTTTTCATTGTCATCCCAAAACTGCGGCTCTTCCATTGATTTTTCAAGCTCGGCAACTTGTTTCTCTTTGACCTCTAAGTCAAAGATACCTCCACATATGAAGAACGCGCTCTTTAATGCTGTGTAATCTCTCTTGTATTTCTTCTTTCATAATTCTCCTACAAATGAATCCGAAATTCTAGAGTTTTTGTTGCTATTAAGTCAATTTCAACCGAAAATATCATCGATCATGACGTTTATTCCTCCCCTACTCTTAGCAAGCGCAGCTCCCATAAGCTTAACAGCCCTTACAGTGGGTAGCGCAGCGACAACACCGGCTGTCGTGGAAAGCTTTTTTAGATCGATCTTTCTTCATCCGGGGGAAAATATGATCGCTGTTGGAGTGCTTATAGCAGTTCCAGTTCTTCTATGTATCGCCCTCGCCTTTTTGGTCAAGAAAGTGTACGAACACTACAACCCATCCTAAATTATTTATTTTAAATAAAATCTTATTTAACTTTTTAAGTATAATTGAATTATATTATTTTTAATTTGTTTTTAATATGAGTTATTCAACAAGCCTATCATTAAGAATCGAAGAAACCACTCCAAACCCTGACGCAACAAGGGGTGATCTCAGAGAGAGCGCTCTTAAAGATGAAAGGCGATGCTTATTTGCTGCAGACATCCTTAATTTAGCCGAGACAAGAGAATCTTCTGGCAAGCTAAGCAACGCAATGACCTCAGGGCACACCGATAAGCTGAGCGAGAAAACCGAAATCACCCGACTGCTTACAGCATGGATGCATGAGGCCCCTGAGGACGAGAAGCGTTCTGATGCGCGCTTGCAAATCACAGATATTTTATTTTCAGACTCTTGTGATAGGAAGAAATTAGATCTTTCGGGATTGGATTTATCGGAGCTGCCTAATATTTTTGGTTACCAAATTGCATCTCAAAAAATAGATAGCCTTGATTTATCGAATAACCAATTGACAAGACTGCCCAAAAATCTCGAAAACCTACTTCATCTAAAACAACTCACTGCATGGGGCAACCAACTTGCAAGTCTACCAACAAGCATCGGAAATCTGGATCAATTGAGTAGACTCGATGTATCGAACAACCAATTAATCACACTGCCAGATGAATTCTGCGAACTACGTAAAATCAAATATGTTGATATATCAAACAATCAATTAACCGCATTGCCAAAGAGGCTTGGAGATCTCTCTCAATTGAAAGAGCTCAATCTAGCGGACAACCAATTAACCGCATTGCCAAAGAGCTTTGGAGATCTCTCTCACTTGAAAGAGCTCAATCTGGCAAACAACCAATTAACCGCATTACCAAAGAGATTTGAAACGCTCTCTCAATTGCAAGAGCTCAATCTAGCGAACAATGCATTAACCTCTCTACCCAATAACTTGGGAGATCTAACCAAACTCTCAATACTCGATTTGTCAAACAATCAATTAACTCTATTGCCAAAAAGCTTAAAGGATCTGGCGGAGCTTTCTGAGCTCGATTTAGCGCATAACCAATTGAGAGCCTTACCGGAAGATTTAACTCTCCTCACCCAATTAATGGTGCTGGATTTAGAAGGAAACCACTCCCTTATCGGTTTGCCAAATACGATCTTGGACTTGAGTGCCGATTGTTCAATTGAACTGACAGATACCGGCCTATCCGATGAGATTTGTACGCGCCTGCAACTGGCAGAAGAGGATGAGGAGTACCAAGGGCCTTCCTTCTCATTTGTGATCCAAGAACGCCCCGTCCCAGTCAATAAATTTATAGAAGATCGCTTAACCGAGATGTATGAGCTCATTGGAAAAGAACAGCCTCAACTCCCCCGTCTCCCTCCAAAAGTCGATAAAAAGGCATTGACCATCTGGTTAAATAGACTCTCTTATATTGGCGACTACAATGCGAATGAAATGCAACGTACGGCCTTAGTCACAAAAACATTAGATTTTATTGAAAAAGCGCATACAAACAAGAAATTTGCTGAAGTATTCAACACGGTTATTATGGACGCAGCAGAAACATGTGGGGATAGAATGGCGCTTTCTATTATCCATATTGGCATTGCTGATCGGTTAACACATCCCGATTTAAAAGAGCCTGCAGCTTTGGCCGAGTTTTTAATTCACCAAGCTTGGGTGATTGAGCTGCTCGAGAAATGTGCACGCGGCAAGATTGCGACACTCAAATTTTTCGATGAGGTCGAGGTTTATCTAGGTTATATTGTGAAGCTAAAAAAAGAACTCAATCTTTGTATCGACGTAGAGGACATGCTATTTTTCGGAGTGAGCGCTCTTCAACCAGAAGACTTGCGTTATGCCGCCTGCTTTGTACAAGAAAAAATCACAAGCGATGAAAAATACACTTTTCTCATCCACAATGCGGAATGGATACGCGCTCTTGAAGAGAACTTCGAAGATGAAATGGACAAAATTAACGAGCAGCGCTATTTAAACCTTGAGACCACCCCAGAGAAAGTTCAAGAACTTTACGAAGAGGCTTTAATACAACTATCCCGTCTAATTTACTAACCTGAACTTTGGGTTTTAGCTTTTGGAAGCAAGATGTTTATCAACCCGAAGCTTAGGTTAACATGGTAGGCAAGATCCGCCTGACGGCGGGTAGGATAGGCAGAATAAAATGATTGTTTAATCTCAAGTTACTAAATTTTTAGCACTCTCCCAATGCCAATTTGCACATTCAATCTTGTGGGTGACTTTTCCCTGTTCATCTTGCGAAAAAATCCACCTCTCTCCAGCGGGCACCACAAAAGAGACATCCCCTTCAAAAAGCACATTTTCGGCATAAAACTCAGAGCGCCCCTCTAAACAAATAGACAAACTTTGCTTTCTTACAATCTCATTGCGCCAGTAAGATTCTGTTTTTTGTCGATCAATCCCCTCATTTTTAACGCGCACGTTTTTAAGCACACACTTGCCTGTTTGGTTGTTGTATTGGATTACCCCCTCTTCTTGAGAGCCTAAACAATTTTTGGCCTCAATCAATAAACTTCCATCCAAGGAAAGATCGCTACACTCCATGTCAGCTATTTCCAGCTGCAACTCACTATTTTCTTTAATTTCAAGCCTCTGCAACTTTTCAACAATGATCGAGTAGAGCGGTCCTAAAGCTGGATGGTACAAAAATAACACCGCAGGTCCTTGATCGAGAAAAGCCTTTTGCGAGCGTATCGAGGGAAGCTTGGATCCACATTTTTCAAGTAACATGTGCGCATTAAGCTGTAGGTCATAAAAAGCTCCCTCTGGAGTTTCTAACAGCTCTGCGCCCCCTTCATAGTTCTTTTTTGTCACAGAAATGGTGCGAATTCTTGCATTATATGTCAAAAATGTAGGGAGATTCTCTAGAGACGTTGTTGTAAGCGCATCGCTCATATTTTGCATCATGCTCTCTAATCTCCCTCCTAAAATTTCTTTTTTCTTTCCTTGCTCATCGAGGCACGAAACATAATTCTTCATATTGAGCATCAACCCCGGAAGCGGTTTTTGTTCAATCACCGGCAAGATTTTTTCTAGGTTTGCATATAAGATATTTGTATTCGCAGGGTAGTTGTGGTGAGAGTGAATGCCGTGCTCTTTAAGTTCATGGTATTCAATATTTGAAATACGCAACGTCTCCTCATCATTCACCAACACCAAAACCCCCTCTGCCGCATTGGGTAGCCGCTCACATGAGGCAAACCCAAACGCCTTATTCTCCTTTTTGCCTTGGCCAACAAGCGCTAAAAGACCTAAGTCGAGTCCTGCAATTGGATTGTTGATTTGTCGCAGCAACACATGCTTTTTGTTGAGCTTTTGCAGCCAGGCAAATACCCCTTTCTCCTCAGCCGCTTTCCAAAGAGCGCCGTGCCCTCCCGGCTGCACCGCAAGCTCCAAGGGGCTCATGACTGACCAATTACCCTCTTTTGTCACTACAGGCACCGAGAGCTGGGTGAATAAAAAGAAACTCTCCTCAGAGCGCCCAAACCATTTATTTTGAACACAAATTTCTTTAATATGTCCCGCATTTCCCAATTCTTGAGAAGTCATCATCGCAATCGGAATGGTGATTTGCTTACCAAAAAGTCTTGAGTACAAAAATTCACGCGCTTGGGTGTCGCGCACCAAACCCTCGAGCAGGGTGCGACCACAAAAAGATAAGCAAGCAACTGGTTTTAAGGCGTTTAGACGAGATCCTAGACCGCCGATCGGGTAAATCTCACCCATCTCCGCTAACGCCTCAATCCCCACCTTTAAAGCGCTCTTAAGATCTTCTGAATCTTGAGTTAAATCAAGACCTTCCGCCTGTAAAAAAGTTCTTTTTAAAGCGCGAGGCTCTTTGCTTTCGCTCAGAAAATTGAGAACGTGCACATGGTAGCCCACAATCCCCCCAATCGCTGCGTAAAAGTGCTCAATAGAAACCAAAAGTGCTTGAAGCTCTTGAACTTTTTGGATTGAAACTTCTTTTTCCCCCTCTCCAAATACTCTTTTGTGCTGATCAATCGCGACAACGGCTAAAATGGCAATTTGCGTCTCCAAATCATTTTTAGTGGGCAAAAAGCGTTGAAGCGTGCCCTCGGACAGAGTTTTAGCCACCTGGGGCACTCTCTCTAAGAGAATCAGCTTTTCACTGGTTATTTTTGCTTTTGAGAGCAAATTTGCCAAAATAGCGAGAGATTTTCTATTTTCTTCAAAATTCATGTTTTTCCAAGGTAGTTCACAATTGATTTACAATCAAACATTTAAAATCATTTCACAGAGAGGGCCCGTAATTTGTTTTGACGAGAAACCCTGAGGAACGATAAAAGAATTGCAACGAAGAGTAAACTTTTTTCCACCACAGGAGAAGATCATGCCACCAAAGAAAAAAAACAGTGCATTTATGCAACCGGTCGAAATCAGCGATGATTTAAAAGCTGTCGTAGGCGCAGGTCCACTACCTCGCACTGAGATTATTAAGAAGCTATGGGCTTATATTAAAAAAAATAAGTGTCAGGATGAGAATAACAAACGTAATATCATCCCTGATGCGAAGCTTGCAAAAGTTTTTGGGTCTAAAGAGCCTATCGATATGTTCCAGATGACTAAAAAAGTCTCTCAGCATATTCGATAAGCCTAGACCTTAACAGGCTCTCGAGTTATCATTGTAGTGGCCCTGAGTGGGCCGCTATAATGATTTATGTCTTTGTTGATTGATACACTTGCTACAGCCTCTGTTCTCGGGATCTGGCCTCGATTTATTGAACCACGCCTTGTTAAAGTGACCGAGCTTGACTGGAAGCTCTCTCCTCATGCAGCCCACCTTGACGGTTTAAGAGTGGTGCAGCTTTCTGATTTGCATTTTCACCCAAAAGTTTCCAAAAAATTTCTCGACAAGGTGAGTCGCAAGGTGAATCTTTGTAAACCTGATCTCATTCTTTTTACAGGAGACTTCATCTGCTACGCTAATCTGGAGCAAGAGAAGTGCTTACACGCCTTTCTTACGAGTCTGGAAGCAAAGTTAGGTGCCTTTTGTATTTTTGGAAATCACGACTATGCGCGCTATGTGAGCCGCAATGCGCAAGGGGTGTACGATCTTGTTTCTCAACCTAATCCTCTAGTAGGTGTCATGCGCGGGATGCGCGCTCTTTTTGGGCCGCAGACTAAAGGGTATACACTTGCACAAAGTGTCCGCAAGATCGGCCTGCACACTTCTCTTTGCAATCTGCTCAAAAACACTCCCTTTCAGTTGTTAGAGAATACCACTACCACACTCCCCTTAGGCCTCAATCTCACAGGGCTGGGCGATCTGGCTCTTGGACGGTGTGATCCTGAAAAAGCCTACAAAGGGTACGACACAAACTTTCCCGGCATCACCCTTTCGCACAACCCCGATTCTTTTCCGGATCTTCTCGATTATCCTGGAGATTGGATTTTAGCAGGCCACACCCACGGTGAGCAGATTCATCTTCCCTGGCCCAAAATAGGGCGTCGTCTCACAAGAAAACTGGCCAGACTCGATCATCCAGAATACACCCGCGGTCTTTTTCAAATTGGAGATAAACAGCTATATGTTAATCGGGGCCTTGGATGCCATAAACCATTTCGTCTCTTCTCTCCTCCTGAGATCACTTTAATCACCGCTAAGAGGAATCCATGAGTCTCAGCGTCATTTTTTTAGCAGGAGGAAAAGGAGAGCGCATGGGCACAGCGCTACCAAAGCAATACCTACCGCTCAAAGAACGTCCCTTAGTCCTGCATAGCCTAGAGGTTTTTTTTACCCTGCCTGAGGTGGATGAAGTGATCGTTGTCTGCGCGCCGGACTATCAACATCACTTCAGCTCCTTTCCTGTCCGCTTTGCACAGCCGGGCAGACGACGGCAAGACTCTGTTTACAATGGACTTTTACAAACAGACAAGCGAGCTGAATGGATTTGCGTGCACGATGGAGCGCGCCCCTTTATCAATCGAGCGCTTGTTACACAGCTCTTGGCTGCAGGAAAAAAAACAGGAGCTGCCACCCTGGCGCTCCCTTCTAAAAACACCCTTAAGCAGTGCAATACAGAGCAACTTG
This sequence comes from Chlamydiales bacterium, assembly GCA_022601475.1. Taxonomy (GTDB): domain Bacteria; phylum Chlamydiota; class Chlamydiia; order Chlamydiales; family JAAKFR01; genus JAJACO01. The sequence goes on along the minus strand of JAJACO010000062.1, from coordinate 8,547 downwards.
TAGAAAAAACCGTAGATCGCTCCCAAATTTGGGAGGTGCAGACCCCACAACTCTTAAAAAAACAGATTCTGATCAAAGGCTTTGCACAAGCTGGCACGACCGATGTCACCGATGATGTCTCTTTAGCTGAATTGATCGGTCATCCCGTGCAGCTCGTACGCGGCTCGGATCACAATATTAAAATCACAACCCCCCAAGATTTAGTTTTTGCAGAATGGCTACTCGCTACAAACTCTGTATCAGCTACGATGGAACACACTATAGCGGCTGGCAAGTGCAGCCCAACGCCTGTTCCATCCAAGAGCTGATCGAACGCTCCCTTCAAACGTATCTTAAAGAGCCTATCCGCGTGATTGGAGCTGGGCGTACAGATGCGGGCGTGCATGCACTTGCACAAACGGCACATTTTTGCACCGAGCTTAGCTTTTCGTGTACTCAACTGCAACGGGCACTCAATGGAATGCTGCCTCACGACATACGTATTTTGGATTGCTCAGTCACTGATGACACATTCCATGCGCAATATAGCGCTCTTTCTAAAGAATACCACTACCACTTCTGGTTAGAGCCCACACTTCCTCCTTTTTGCCGTCTCTACCGACACCATTTTTGTTATCAAAACTTTTCGCGCGCTCTTCTTGAAGAGGCAGCTAAGCTCTTTGTGGGCACCCATGACTTCACCACCTTTGCCAATGTAGGAGGCTCGACAAAAAGTGCTATCCGCACGATCTATCGCATTGATGTTGTGGAACAGGAAGGAGGTTTGCGCTTAGAATTTGAGGGAAATGGATTTTTGTACAAAATGGTGCGTAATATTGTGGGCACTCTGCTAGAGATCTCGATCCAAAAAAGAGAAATTGGACAGATCAAGCAGCTTTTTGCCGCAAAAAAGCGCACTCATGCAGGGCGTGCGGCGCCAGCTAAAGGGCTATTTTTAGTTCAAGTCAACTACAGCTTTCCCCAACGCGTTGAAGGACCGCGTCCAAACATTTGAATCAAGCCACGCTCTTTCATATCCCGTAAATCACTTCTCAATGTTCTTTCAGAAACTTGAACATCTAGTCCCTTCAGAATCTCTTTTGTTGCAAAAGTACTCCCTGAGGCAAGAAATAACATGATTTTTTCCTGTCGAGAGGTGAATGGCTGTTCCGTCTGAGAAATTTTGATTCCAGACCTCTCTACAGTGGCACCATGTGGCTTTAGAATTACCCGCAATGAAGCTCCGTGCTCCTGCCATACAGGTATTGGATAGCTTTCAGCACGACATGTTTCATTGATCCGACGGTAACCTGTTCCCCATTCTTCAATGATGTTGAGTTCCCTAAATACCCGAGCAATGACCTTGTTTCTGATATGGCTAACTCCAGCAAAGAAATCGGACAAAGCGTATCCATAAGGAAGCATGCCAGGACTATCTATCTCCAATCTATCTGAAAATATAGCGATCCTAGGATTCATTCCTATAATAGAATAGTCTGCATGCACAAGAGCATTAGCTAAAATTTCACGAATAACTACAAGTGAATATTCAGAAATATCCTTTCTACGAATTTTTTCTATCTGCGCAGCCAAGCGAGTATTTCGCATAATAAATTTGGGCACATCACGCATAGCTTCTAATATAGAGCCTTGAACATCATATCGATCAATAAAGTTCGCTTTTTCTTGTCCCTGAAACCTCGCGCACCTCACCTCAGTATTTGGGAAATACTGTTTACGTACGCTCTGTTTTCCAAACAAAATAAGCCCCCCATTAGAACAAACAACTCCTCCATTATAAGGGACTAGAATGTTCAGGGTTTCCAGTAAGGCTTGATTAACCTGCCTCCCACTCTTAGAAAACTCATTATCTATCTGATCCATATCCAATCCAGAAATATTCACTTCTGGGCAAGGCAACTGATCAAATGAAACCTTCATAATCGAGCGTTTAAGCTCGGCTAATAATTCAGGGCCTGCAACACGATTTGTAGAGCCGAGGCGCACATAAACACCCTCAGCTTCTCCTTTAGATTTTAAATAAAATGGTCCACGCCAATGAGGGATTCGAACTACAATTAAAGAACGCCCATCCAGAGAAGCCATCTCAATTTCTGGCAATAGAGGTGGATGAATATTATCTGCAATCACATTAGCTAATTTTTCTTCTGCAGATAAAATATCTTCTATCCCCTTGATGGTGCCATCATCTGTTCGTCCAATGATTAAGGTGCCCCCTGCTGTATTGGCAAAGGCGATAAGCGTTTTTAAAATAGGCTTCATCGATGAGAGATCTTGCTTAAATTCGAGAGTTCTTCCCTCCGGGAGTGCAATTATTTGCCTGATGTCCTGCATATTTCCTCCTATTGCCAGATATTGCCAGATATTGCCAGATATTGCCAGATATTTCAAATTCAAAGAGGAAAGTGAGTACACTATTGACCTGAACTTTATGTTTTAGCTTTTGGAAGTCAGATGTTTATCAACCCGAAGCTTAGGTTAATATGGTAGGCAAGATCCGCCTGACGGCGGGTAGGATAGGCAGGATAAAATGATTGTTTAATCTCAAGCCTTGTTCGACAAAGTGGTAGACTGCGTTTATGTCGCATAAGCGACATCATGAACAAAGAGGATTCTTGCTGCAGCTTAAAGAAAGATCTATAAACCCCTTATTTTTAATAATTAAAACCCGAAGTTCAGGCTGTTGAGTTGTTCAACACACTCTAAGGGCAAAAAGCGCTGGAAAAGAAGGCACATGCTCAAAAGCACTCCGCACTGCAGAAAATTGCCTTACCTCTTCTTTTTCAAACAACTCAGAAATGAACACCCCTTCGGCCTTTGTTCCTAAAAGAGCTTGTAGCCCCCTCGGAGAATCCTCAAACCCAATCACCTTATCTCCAACACTTCCATACAGATCAATCGCCTTCAAATAACACTCAGCAGAGGGCTTCGGCTCTTGATAAAATTCGCGGGTAATCCAATGAGGGATCGAATCCAAAATAGGATGCCGCTCTCGTATCACAGCGATATGCTCCGCGATGGAATTTGTGACCACACATCTTTTTATATTCGCTTTTTCAAGAGCGATTAAAAGCGACTCCACTCCAGGCATCAAAGAGACTTGATTCTCGTGTAACAGCTCTGAGTATAGCTTTTTTTTTTCTAAATAGAGCACATTCCAATCAGGCTCGCTTTGATAGAGTTTTGGGAATTCTCGATAAATGCCCTCTTTGAGCCCGGTTGCGCTACACATAGCGTGCCGAACATATGTTTTTTCATCCCACGTCAGCTCAAAGCCACGGCTAGCGCACATTTTAAGATACGCTTTATAGTGCAGCTCTTCTGTATTGACGAGGATTCCATCGAAATCAAATAGAAAAAGTTGATAATGGTGAATCCATTGCATGCCAACGAGTGTAGACAAATTGATCTATTTTGTGTTCTTAATTCTCGCGCCTTTATGCTGTAGCTGCTCTTCAAAAGAAGATAAGTTGGCAAAACGCAATTTAAAAGCGGAGTATATCTACCGAAATAGTGATGAATATTTTTTTAATACTCCCCTACCCCAAAGACAAGTGCGAGCACCCTACCCGTGGGAAGAAAAGCTGACAGGCGGCTTTCCTAAAATCACAAAAGAGTATTTTCGCTGCAAAGGAAATTCTTTAAACCCTATCATAACTCAAGAAAGAGAGGGGCGAGAACCTATCTACTACAGAGACTGTCATGGAGGTGAGAAACATGGATTACCTCTTGTAGATAACAAAGAATTTGTTTACCCCTGCTTAATCGATATTCTCAATTATCTACAAACAAGCACAAAAAAACAGGTGGTGATTACCTGCGGACACCGCTGCCCCGTCCATAATGCCTACTCGGATCACACCTCCTACAATTGGGGTTCTAAGCATATGTTAGGTGGCGAAGTTGATTTTTATATAGAAGGGCTGGAACCAGAGACGTTGATAGAGCTCATTCAGGCATACTACCAACAAAACTACCCCGACGAACCCGATTATACAAACTTTGTCCGTTTTGAGAGCCAAAACATGAATGTCTCCACTCCTCCTTGGTATAACAAAGAAATTTTTATCAAGCTCTACCAAGAGGATGAAGGGCGCGATTTTGATAATTTGCATAGCCACCCCTACTTAAGCATTCAGGTGCGCTATAGCAAAGAGCTAGACAAAAAAGTAGTCTTTGAGAAGGCTCAATCAGAAAACTATTTGCGTCATTAATGAGACCGTCGAACAACTCAAGCTTTGCGTCGTTTTGGAACGATCTCAAAGTGATAGGGTTAGCGCACAAAAATTTTAGCTGTCTATAAATAGTGTTTTGAGCATAGACCTCGAAGAAGCGTCTCAGTAACTACCCCTTGCTTGTGTCAATATCTTCCCAAGTACAATCTTTTGCCATCTTTGATTGAGGAAAATAGATTACAAAGAAGGCCTGCCCAAATAATTTATCCTCAGAGGTTACAACTTCTTTGCGTAGGCCCTGGTCAATTAAATTCGAATAGCGTTGTTTATACCACGTATTTGCAATGATCTGCTTCGCCTCAGGATGTAAGATGAGATCCAAACTCAAAAGGCGGGATTTTAGATCAAGATATTCTTGATTTCCAAATTTATATTTTTTGATTTCTTTCTTTGCAGATTCTAATGCTGCAACTACTTTTTGATCATGACTGGATGAGCCACGCTTTAGAGCTGTTTTAAACTCTTCTGGAACAAAAGGGTCGTGAAACATCTCTTCTTGGATGATATCTAAGGAGACACGTTCTGTTTCTCCCTCATTCATCAGATTGATGAAACGTTGCTCATACCAAGCCAGGGCAATCGCTGCCTTAGCTTTAGGGTCTCGCATAAGACCGAGGTCTAATAACCTTTTCTGCAGGTCAAGATACTCAAAAGATCCTTCCTTGATCTGTTTGATTTTCTTTTGAGCGAAGAAACTATTGTAAACCTGTAATATTTTAAACTTAATCCATTACAAACTTATAATAACTTAAACTAATCCAAGGTTTTTTTGTTTTTTATATCTTAGCCCACAAGCATTACAAAGTGTATTTTTTCCTAAAGGACCAGCTCTCCATGTGGGAGTCTCAGTTATCTTACAATGACTGCAAAATCCCTGTTTAGTTGCAGAAGACACTCTTCTCTTGATTGTTTGGGTTACTTGCATTTGAAGACTGCTCTCATGAAAAAGCTGCTCCGACATAAACCGCATAATCACTGGTATAACAGTATCGCTTGATGATCGCAGACCGTAGACGGGAGTGGCATGTACATACAGCGGGCCTGAGGAATTCCTTAGTAGAAAAGCTTCATTTAAATACCAAAGCCAGCGTGATGGAACATTGAGGGTCAGAGCAGCGCGCAAAGCCTCTCGATTAGACAAGATGGGATTCATCTGGTTTTCACAAAAGCGACCTGCACAAATCAGAGTCAACTTAATACTTTCTGGAGATTGTCCTTTTATTACCTGAAAGAGATGTCCCTTAAAAGACACTTGTTGTGTTCCTAAATTTTCATAAAACCCTTCACCTACCAGTACATCTTCAGAAGAAGATCCTTGTTGACTTAACTCAGAACATAATATGTTATTAATCATACCAAAAACCTCAAGATTTAAAAAATCAAATGTCTTTTTTTTTAATAAAAAATTTATTCTATAACAAAAGAGGTGTACGCTCATTCAAACTACGTACAAGAAACCAACTTTTCATGCTTGTAAGATCGCTCCACTAACACTCTTCGTAAGAGAAATCAAATTCATCACAAAAACCCAAAGCATCAGGGTTTTTAATCCGTGTTCTTCCTCCATTTTTAGCTCGCGTATCGATAGCTAACATATCCTCTTCGGAAAGCGAAAAATTATTTATATCCTTGTTCTTTTCTATATGAAACCGTTGAACAACTCAAGCTTTGCGTCGTTGTGGGGTCCTTTAGCCCCATTTGAGAGATCTCTCGCTCTCTGTACCATATGTACTATCTTCGCTCGAGATCCCCCAACTGCCGGCCACTAAAGTGGATTGGGTCGAAAATCCCCAAAAATTCTCTATTAGCACGTCGCTAACTTTTTTAGATTATCATACATACACAGAAGTGTGAACTGCAAAGCATTTTTGGCTAAACTTCTATAGCACACCCGCCTTTCGTTAAAAAGTTGAGACTCAATGTTGAGCTTTACTAGTTGATTTCTAAATCTATAATAGCTCGAGTGATCAGATGTTGCATCTGTGTATTTTAGACCAACAAACCATCTAAATGAGAGAGGATCATCAACAGATCTTTCAAGTTTGAGATCGTTGCACAACAAAGAAGTTTTTATCAATCTCTACCAAGAGGATGAGGGGCGCGATTTTGATACTTTGCATAGAATTAGACAAAAAAGTGATATTTGAGAAGGCTCGATCAGAAAACTATTTGCGCCATTAATCAAGGCTCTTTATGCTGTCTTTTCATCAGGCCGATGTGGCGAAATTGGTAGACGCGGTAGATTCAAAATCTATTTCTGGCAACAGAGTGTTGGTTCGAGTCCAATCATCGGCAATTAACAAGCGCCCTTTATCAAATGACTAAGGATACCTGATTTGTTAAGCATTTCACCCAAGGCAAAGATCTCACCTCTGGCTGATATTGAAGAATCAGTGCGCAAAAGCAAGATTATCATTGAAGAGGGCGTTGTTATTGATTCATTTGTCAAAATCAAGCCTGTAGGCGGAAATAAAAATATTGTGATAGGGCGCAATACCTACATCAATTCAGGAACAGTCATCTATAGCGGGAATGGAGTCACTATTGGCCAAAATTGCCTGATTGCTGCCAATTGTACATTTGCCCCAGTTAATCATGCATTCGAAAAGCGGAATAAACTGATTCATGCACAAGGTTTCCAACCTAGCAAAGGAGGCATCATCATCGAAGATGATGTATGGATTGGATCTGGAGCCGTTATATTAGATGGTGCCATCTTGCGAACGGGTTGCGTTGTAGGGGCACTTTCATTGATTCGCAGTGAACTGCCGCCCTATTCAATCAATGTTGGAACTCCTTCTAAAATAATAGGTTATCGCATCTGATGTTCACAGTTATTGGATCAACAGGATATGTGGGTAAGCATCTGGTAAAATACCTGCACGATCAGGGCGTTCATTGCTTCACTCCCTCCAGAAATGATCCCTCCCTTTTTTCGCGCAAGCTTGGACATGTGATCTACTGCGCTGGTTACACTGCTGATTTTCGCAGCAAGATGCTCGAAACTGTAGAAGCTCATGTTTGCCACTTACGTCAGATTATTGCATGCGCCAAATTTGACTCATTGCTTTATTTATCATCGACGCGTGTTTATCAACGGGCAACTTGTACAAATGAGGATGCTTTTCTTTCAGTCAACCCGCAAGACCCAGGCGACATTTACAATCTTTCAAAACTGATGGGCGAGTCGCTATGTTTAAGCATTCCGCGACCCAATATGCGCATTGTTCGCTTGTCCAATGTCTATGGACCCGAAATGGGTCCAGAAAATTTTCTTGGATCACTCATTTATGATGCCATCGAAAAAAAGGAAATCCTTTTAAAAACGTCATTAGCCTCTTCTAAAGACTATATTTCTATTCAAGATATTCCACCCATGCTCGTTGCCATCGCTAAAAGCGGAAAAGAAAAGATTTATAATTTAGCCTCTGGACATAATACTTCTAATAAACAGATCGTGAATGTATTAAATGATATGACAGGCTGCAAATTGACGCTTGACTCGACGCCCAAAGAATGGCATTTCCCCAGAATTCAGATTGAACGAATAGAGAGGGAATTTGATTTCAAGCCAGCTTCAATTGATTCGTCCCTTAGGGCGTTGATTTGATGACCAACCCCAATAAACCTCTTTTGTCACCTGCGAGGCAAGGTGGATCCAGGAGGTTAAAAAAACACAACATATTTAAGCTCACAAAACAACATGAATTTACCTCTTATTACAGCTATTATCCCCACCTATAAGCGCCCACAATTGCTCAAAAGAGCTGTTCGGAGTGTGCTTAGACAAACTTATGAAAATTTTACCCTCTTAATCGCAGACAACTGCTCTGGTAAAGAAACTGAAGAAGTGATTGAGAATTTTATGCGGCAAGATAAGCGTATAAAGTTGCTGAGACATCCTACAAACATCGGATGCATCGCTAATTTCCAGACAGCTTTAATGCACGTCTCGACACCCTATACCTGCTTTTTGTGCGATGACGACTTTTTTGCTCCTTTTTTCTTCGAAGAAGCGCTCCCTGCTTTTAATAAACATCCTGAAATTGCCTTTTGTGGGGGTGGAGGAATGCTAATAAATCAGAAATATGAGGTTAAAAGTATCACCGCAAATCACCAGACTATCCCTCCTTCCGGATACTATCCTCCACCAACCGGCTACTTCGCCTATGTCCGTTCTTCTTTTGGGATCTCTTTTCCTTCTCTTCTTTTCAAAACAGAGATTTTAAAAAAACTGGGAGGCTTTGATACAAGAATACGCAATGGCGGCGATGAGTATCTCATTTCACAATGCTCTGCTAGCTACACCGTT
>JAJACO010000061.1 GCA_022601475.1 Chlamydiales bacterium | reverse complement strand
GTGATAGATTTTCGGCTAGCTCTTCGTGAGAAATCGCACTTTTTCTTTCTACTTTTTCTTTTTTTTCAGCTTCTTTTCTTACTTCTTTACAATAATTATCAAAATTTTTATTTTTATGTTTTAATTCTTTAGATCGTTGTTTAAAGGCTGACATAGAACAAAATTTGTTCGTATTCCCTTCGAAGTCCATTTCTGCTTTCACGTATTGCTTTGCAATATTTGATGCATAGGCGCTGTTGCTCTTATAAAAATTAACAGCTCCTCGTGAAGATGGGTCGGCAGTTTCCGTTGAAGATTCTTCCCAAGAAAAACCATCTGTCAGATCCGTAGACGACGATGATGATGATTCGGACGATTTAGACGCACGTTTTTGGTCGGAAAAAAGCAATTTCTCTGAGATGGTAGAGATCTTATTCTCAAAGGGTTTGTCAGCGGGATCTACTGGAAATGTGTCAATTTTTGCAGCATTATTGTTGTTTATAGGATTCATAATTTTTAATCACCTTGTTTTAATATAAAATAAGTACTATATAGTTATAAACGGTTTTAATGCAACATATATTTAATTAAATCGGTTGATTATAATTTTTTAAGCACAATTTTATTTCGATCTTGTTGTAAAATTAATAAAATTAGCTATGAATCGAACGAATCGGTTGATAGATCGGTGAAAATCCCAATCGTCTTTGATTCTCTAGGTATAAGTCTATCCGACTGGATGACCTAAGGAATCACTCTTCTTGAGTATTAACCTGAGAGATGTTCAGAAAACGCAGAGAAGCAAAGACAAGTGAGTTTAAGTTTTATGTAATCAAATATTTATTTTTCTTAGTATGTTTGCTCCTCTGCGTTGATTAAATGAGTCGGTGTTATAGTGAATTAAGTTTGAAATGATACAGATTTGCACTATCTTTCTTCGTCAGAAATTGCCTTTGTTCTCATTGACCACCAGTGGTCAATGTAGAGCTCCAGTGCTAAAAACTTATACAACTTCGGGATCAAGTTCTGATGTTAGACTGGAGACCATGGGAACGCTGTCTGCGTCTGTCTTGTGTAGAAGCGCAAGTCTTTGCTCTATGAACCGGGTTTTTGGAATATTTTTGAATTGCCACGTAGAGGCCTAATTGATGCTTTAATCTCTTGAAATTGTTTTTTAAAGGTTTTTTTAGAACAAAATTTTTCTATGTTCTCGTCACTAAGTTTATAGGTTTTTTGATAGTGTTTCCAGTGTTCGGATACGATTTCTGAAATATCACTACTTTGAACGCTTTTAGGGTTTTGTTGATTATTTGGTAAATTTGGCTCTTCAGAATTTTTAAATGGTATAGGAGAAATCACTTTTCATGGTCCTTTTTACAATGATGGCTTGATGGTTTTTGTCAACCCGAGCTCTGGGCTATCATCTACCCCGTTTATTTCAGATTTTCTCTTAAATATAATTATTTTTTGGGTTTGCGAACTCGTTTTTTGGGTGCACTATCCGAGCTCTCGACGGCTTTTTTAGCGCGTTTCTTACCTTTAAGCTTAGCAAGATCTGCAAAGGAGAGCTCATCTTCGTCGTCGTCTTCTTCTCCAAAAGAGGGAAGGCCCACCTCACCCTCTTTTCCTAATTGAGAAGAGAGCTTGCGAAGAGAAGCGATTTTTTCTGAAAGAGCTTCGAGTTGATTTTCTGCGTCTGTGCGAGAGGTGCCGCGCATATGAGCCAAAAATTCCTCTTCGGTATCAAATTTCTCGGAGAAGGTGATGGCAGTGGCTGACGCGATTTCAGGAATATATAAAAAGCGTCTTGCAGCCTGTGGAACCTGGGTATAAATATCGCTTGTAATTTGCGTTTCCACCTCGATTTTTGCCACTTGTTTGGGAGGGCGTCCTCTTTTGGGGCGGGGATTCAAGGCTTCATTAGAGTAATAGGTTTCAGCTTTTTTATTGAGCGCTATTCGCGCCTGTTGTAGATCTTTAGGTATTTTTGTTTCAAAGAGTTGTATTTTGAGTTGCTCAAGTGTCGAACGGGGGAAATCAAGATCTTCTTCGAATACGAACTTATAATTGTTGTTGCGGAGCCATTCGATGATTCGCACTCTAGAACGCTCTTGATAAAACTGCTGCCACTTTTCAAGCTCTGTTTCGTGATCGTAGATGAATTCTAAAAAATGTTCTCGTGCATTTTTGGAATTAATCACTTCCAAAATCTTCTCTTTAGTGTCGATATCATACACCTTCTCGTTGACAAAGCCTTCCATGATTTTTTTTGTTTCATAGAAGGTGAGCTTGGGAATTAAGCAGTAGCGATCAGGATGATTTGTGAGTTCTTGCTGCAGTATATCGAGATCTCCAGCATCCTTATCAAGATCGACATAAATAATGAATCCTTCGACACGATCGAGATAAAAATTTCTCTCGTCGTCGGATTTAGAAAAGGCATCCATTAGGCGATGTGCCCGCAAGATTAAAGGGTTTTGAGCTTGGGAAGATTTTTTCATAGTGCAGCCATCATATTTTTTTAGTTCATTAAACTCAAGGGGTGATGTGCATACGTCGAGCAGGACCCTGGAGAAACACAGGAGAGTGTAAGTTTGTGAATAAAATTTTTAAAACATCCCCCGAGTGAACGTGCACTTTAAGAGGAGATGGCGTGGAGTAGAGCATATGGGTGATCAGTGCTGAGGCTACAGCGCCGGTGCCACACGCAAGAGTTTCTGCTTCTACACCTCTTTCATACGTTCTGATTGCAATGGAGGAGGGAGAGGTGAGGGTGACAAAATTTACATTGGTGCCCCGTGGAGCGAATGTAGGAGAGTAGCGGAGCTGTTTGCCAAGTTGTTCAATATTGAGATTTTCTAGAGTATTGACAAAGACAACAGCGTGTGGAACGCCGGTATTGATGAAATGCACATTTTGTTCGCTATGTAATTGGAGCGCTGTGGGAGGAGGAAGTTGAATTTTCACCTCAGAATTGTGTATCCAGGCTTTGTGCAACCCAGCTTCTGTCTCTATAAGGTATTCCTCTTGTTTGATTCCAATCTCATTCAAGTAGAGGGTAAAACAGCGCAGACCATTTCCGCACATTTCAGCTTCGCTTCCATCTCGATTGTATGTGCGCATTTTCACATCGGCGCGCACGCTGCGTTCAACTAAAATGACACCATCAGCAGCGTATTTTTCACATAAAGATGAAATTTGAATGGCGGGTAAGTCTTGCTTTTGGTTGTCGAAAAGCAAAAAACAATTTCCCGCCCCAGAATACAGAGCGATCTCACGCATTACAGATCGTTATAGGAGGTCACGATCTTGTCGAGTAAACCAAATTCTAAAGCTTCTTGAGCACTCATCCATTTATCTCGATCTAAAGCTTTTTCTACCACTTCCCGAGTTTGACCAGAGTGTGACACATAAAGATCAACAAGGAGATCTTTGGTTTTAATAATCTCTTTGGCATGGATGCTCAAATCGGTGGCTTGTCCTTGTACAGGCCCCGAAATAGAAGGCTGGTGAATCATGATTCTTGCATGTTCAGTGGCGTATCGTTTACCTTTTTCAGCACAAAGAGAGAGGACAGAACCCATTGAGGCAGCCAATCCTGTAACAAGTGTTCTCACAGGAGAGGTGATCATTTTGACTTGATCCCAGACCGCAAAACCTGAATCTACAGAGCCACCCGGGCTATTAATAATGAACGTAATCGGTTTGCCGGGATCAATGAGTTCAAGATACCAGATTTTCCTGATCGCATCGTGGGCAGATGCATTATCTACAGCATCTGCAAAAAAGATTCGCCGAGAGTGTAAAATCGCACTATCGATTTTATCATCAAGGGATTTAAATTCACTATTCTCATTTTCTGTTGTCATTCTAAACCTCATCAGTCAATCGTTAGTTCTGGATAGAGAGGGAATCGGTCGAGAAGATGACGCACGTGTTTTTTGGCCTCATTCAATATAGATTCTTGAGTTTGCCCACGCGCTTTGCTGGGTTTTCCCGTTTTTTCAACAATCTTAGAAGAGGTATTATTCAATACAAGTGCAATAATCTCAGCCACTTCATCCATCTCATTGCTCCCCATGCCCAAGCTGGTTAAAGCGGGTGTACCTAGGCGAATGCCCGAGGTGTACCACGCTCCATTTTGGTCAAAGGGGACCATGTTTCTGTTTACTGTTAAACCCGCCTCTGTCAAAGCAGTTTCTGCAATTCTTCCCGTTATACCGAGATTTGTTAGATCAATCAAGACAAGATGATTGTCCGTGCCACCCGTTACAAGAGAAATACCCCGCTTTTGTAACCCTGCAGCTAAAGTGCGTGCATTTGTAATGATCTGTTCTGCATAGTTTTGAAAACTTGGAGTCAAAGCTTCTTTGAATGCAATTGCCTTAGATGCAATCACATGAGGAAGAGGACCTCCTAAAACATAGGGGCATCCCTTGTTGACGTAATCGGTAAATTCTTGTTGACATAACACAAGACCGCCTCGCGGCCCTCTCAATGTTTTGTGCGTTGTCGATGTCAATATGTGTGCAAATGGAACCGGGTTTTCATCTCCCCGAAAAGCCTTACCCGCCACAAGGCCAGCAAAATGAGCCATATCGACCATCAGAACAGCTCCTACCTCATCGGCTATTGTGCGCATTTTAGCAAAATTAATGCGACGGGGATAGGCGGAGTAGCCAGCGAGCAAAATTAAAGGCTTTTCGCGGCGAGCGATTTCTGCAATTTTGTCATAATCGAGTAAGTGCGTGCTAGGGCTGACATCGTAGGTGACAGCGCGAAACATTTTGGCAGAGACGTTTTGTTTAAATCCGTGAGTAAGGTGCCCTCCGGACCCGAGAGAGAGACCCATCAATGTCTGATTGCAAAGAGCTTGGCGGATTGTTTCGAATGCTTCAGCCGAGAGATCTGTTGGATTTTCCTGCCCTAGCTTTTCCATCTCTTTTGTCTGTACCCTTGCAGATAAGATCGCCCAAAACGCAACAAGATTAGCATCTGCACCAGAATGAGGCTGCACATACGCATGATCGGTTCCAAATAGCAGTTTAGCACGTTTTTCAGCTTCTAATTCGATCGCGTCTACATTTTCACATCCCGCATAAAAGCGGTGTTCAGGGAATCCTTCGCAGTATTTATCTGTGAGCAGATTTCCCATCGCGAGTTGAACGGTCAATGAGCTGTAATTTTCAGAGGCGATGAGCTTGAGAGTAGATCGCTGAGTTTTAAGTTCATTTAAGATGTTATCCGCAATAGAGGGAGCCGCACTTTTTAAATGATCAAGAGTTGCAAGATAGGCGAGGACATCCGAGCGTTGTTTGTCTTCGGGAGTCTTTTGAAGATAGTCTTGAAGAAGAGAGTGTTCCATTTTCAAGGACTATTCTAGATCGAGCAGTTAAAAGTCAATCTGGGAATTTGGGATTCACTCGTATTGTCGCACCTGGATAAAGAGGATGACTCTCTCCTAACTCGTAGGTTTTGTCGTTGATCAACACCTTAAATTCTGCAGAGGAGAAAGGTTGATCGGTCTCAAACACCCACTCATCGGTTTTTTCGTGTTTGAGCACGACACCTTTTTCCCAGTTGAGCTCGGCAAGCCCCTCTCCTCTGAGGTAGATGGGGTCTGTCTTGTTTTTTTCGACCTGGATAACGATGCGTGTTTTTTTCATACATCTCACATGTTAATAAATAAATTTTAATTTAACAGGCGAAGAGCTAAAAAAACACTCTTTTTCCTTGCTGTTTATGGAAAAAGCGGTTACTCTTTCGTTTTGAATTTCAATTTCACCCTAGGTTAAAGCTTCCTTATGCAAGAGTCTTTTCATACGATATTGGCCATCCAAGAACTTGATATTAATATGATTCGCTTAATGCGAGTTAAAAAGGAGCGCCAAAAGGAACTCACTAAGATAAATGTCCTTACAGCGGATATCCAACAGCAAACTGCGGATAAAGAGGTCCAGATTACCGGGATCAAAAAAGATATTCGTATGGGAGAGACACAGATCAAAGAGATTCAAGAGAAGACAGCTAAGTTTGAATCTCAGCAAGCCGCTGTAAAAAAGATGGACGAGTTTAACGCTTTGACACAAGAGATGACAGCAGCCGGCCGTGAGCGCACAGCGATAGAGCAAAGGCTGAGTGATTTGATGGACAAGCTTGCTGTAGAGGAAGAGATTTTAGTTACCTTAAAAGAGAATCTTGTTTCAACAGCAGAGAACAGTAAAATCATCGAGAAAGAAATTCATGAGAGTATCGTGAAGATCAATGAAGAAGGTAGAGAGCTGCTTGAGAAGCGTGAAGCGTTAAAAGTTCCAGTGGACCTCGAGTTTTTCAAGATTTACGAGAGGCTGCTAAAAAACAAAAGAGACCGCGTCATTGTTCCTATTGAGAATCGAACATGCAGCGGCTGCCACATTGTATTGACGCCGCAGCATGAGAATATGGTGCGCAAAGCAGATAGGTTGATTTTTTGCGAACATTGCTCACGCATTTTGTATTGGCAAGATGAGACTCCTGCTGCGACTCTGGGAGAAGAGGCAACACCGCGTCGTCGTCGTCGTAAAGCTGCAGCAACTTAATAACCAAGCTCAACTATATATATGGGGAAGGGAGGGCAATCGCTGCCTTTTTTAAGGGAGAGGAAAGTCCGGACTTCGCAGGAGAGGATGCCAGTGAAACACTGGGGGTCGTGAGGCTACGGAAAGTGCAACAGAAAATATTCCGCCACACATGTGTGGACAGGCTGAAAATCTCGTCTTTAAGAGGCGAGCGTGCTCGAGGAGACTCGAGGCGCTGTAAACCCCATCCGAAGCAAGATAGAAAAGGGTGAGTGCTCCGCTTTTGTCCCTTTTCGAAGAATCGCTTGAGGGCTTTGGTGACAAAGCTCCTAGATGAATGATTGCCTTGGCAACTTGTTGTCAGGAACAGGATCCGGCTTACACACCCTTCCCTATTTTTTTATGGCACCTTTTCTATATAATCCCATCCTGGTTTTGAAGCGTCATTTTTGTGCCATTCTAGCGAAAAAGCTGTAGATGGATCGCAACCGATGTTGATTGTGAGAGAAGCTCATAAAAGACAAGATGGTTATGCTCTCCTTCTTCAGCAATTTTGTTTTGGCGGCTAAGGCTGTGCAGACAGTCATAAAGGGTGCATAGGAAATCGGGAGAGCATTTACTTTCAATCCTTTTTATTAAATAATAAAATTATAGCAAAATCAATTGAATATTTTACATATTAGCCTAGCCTTCTGGTTTTAGTTGTTAAAAATAAGAGGTTTGTATATCTTTCTTTAAATTTCTGAAAGAATATGATTGAACTGATCTACT
>JAJACO010000060.1 GCA_022601475.1 Chlamydiales bacterium | reverse complement strand
AAGGGAATTAAAATGTCTATAAAAATTAATCAAGTAAATTTAAATCATGATATTCCGAATATTCCGATTGATATGGAAGTAAATGAAGATACAAAAAATATAATAAAAGAAGTAGTGGAAAATCAATTAGATATAATCAAAAAAAGTGATGATTCTAAAAAAAGAAAAAGAGATGATTCTAATGAACCTCGAAAAAAACGGAAGATAGATACAAACAATAATATTTTTATGCTAGGGAATTTTGGAGTATCAGCAGAGTATGTAGGAGAAATTGTAAAAAAAGCCTTTTTTGACCATCTAGAACCGAATTGGATGAAAAAACGGAGAGATGAAAAAACACGTATTGCGAATATTAATCAGGAAATTAATTCAAAAAAAATCCCTCTCTTTCAATTCAAAGAACAATTAGGAATTAAAAATGTAGAAGAAGCAGTTAAGTATGCAAATTGCTATCAACTTGAACATGTGGATCTTGAAGGATTTGAAACTACTAACAATTGGAATATTCAAAATCTTTTTAAAGGAAATAGCAATCTTAAAACTTTAAGAATTGTAGGATCTTCGTCTTTTAAAGGGTGGGAAGGCTATCTTGGAAATGAAAAATTAGAAACATTCTTGGTTGAAAATTGCCCTCATTTTGATATGGAGGTGAATTCGCATCAGTTCCCAAATTTAAAGCATGTAAAAGTTGAAGGATCTTCTCAGTTCAACTCGCTGATCTATTTAGACAAAGCAGAAAGTATTAAAGTGATATCCTGTGAAAACTTTAATAAGGATATTAAAATAACAAGTACTCTTGTAAATCTTGCTATTTCGGAATCTAGACAATTTAATCAAGATCTGGATTTTTCCCATGCTACAGGTTTGGAAACACTTGCGATTACAAAATGTACGCTTTTTGATCCGCATCAACTAAACTTATCTAGTGCCATAGCAGTTCAATTGCTTGATTTGTCTGAAAATGAGAATTATAACGGCTATATTTTGATTGAAGAGTGTAAAAATCTTAAGGTTTTAAGATTGGATGGACTTAAAAAATTTAATAAGGTTTTACATGTAGATTTTCTTGAGAATTTGGAAGAGATTAACATGCCTGATTGTGAAATATTTAATACTCCATTGAATGTTAGCAACTTAAAAAAACTAAGCTATTTCAATTTTTCTGGAAATAGAGAGTTTAATCAAGATTTGAACTTTAAGAATGCAGAAAGTCTTCAACAAGTTTATCTATCTGGATGTGAGACTTTTGATCGCGCATTAAAATTTAGAAATTCCTTTAAACTCACGCTTTTAGATCTTTCGAATTGTGTGCAGTTAGATAGCGAGGTAGAGCTTCCTAATCAAGGCGCACTGAAAGTACTCAATTTATCTGGATGCCAAAAGTTTAATGGTCACTTAGATGTTGAGCAGCTTAAAGAACTTAAAACTTTTTTAATGAGTGGGTGTACGAATTTTGCAAAACCTTTGAACATGGAAGATTTAAATTTGGTGCAAGCTGATTTTTTAGATTGTGTTTCCTTGAATACTCGATTGGACTTAAGTAAGTCTACTGAACTTGAGTATCTTAATCTTAAGAACTGCTCTGCTTTGAATGTGCGATTTGAACTTCCGGGAGATGGTCAAGATGCCGCTCAACTTAAACTTGTCGATATTACAGGTTGTGCTAGCTATGATCAATTACCACCAAAGTATAGAGAGAATTATGAATTTTTAATCTCAAACTCTGCACTGGCAAATAGCGCATTGGATGCGCTGCTTGAGAAAAACGCTGCAAAAAAAAATAGCAATTAGGCATTTGTGCGTAGTTGTCCAGACCAATTGAGTTTGGTTCTGAGTGTGGAAAAGTAATCACTTCGTTTAAGGCTCACCATCCGAAAGGTTTGGTGAGCCTTTGTGATACTAAAGATGTCGTTTGTTTGCATTGTATAGCGTGAAAAACCATCATAGGTGATTTCTACAGGTTCGTAGGAGCTTAAGTATTGCACTTCGATTTTATCACGCGGCATTAATACAATGGGACGATTAGAAATTGTGTGCGGGCTAATGGGAGTGATGACAAAGGCATTGAGCTCAGGTGTTAAAATAGGTCCTCCGGCCGCTAAGGAGTACGCTGTAGATCCGCTGGGAGTTGAGATAATAATCCCATCGGCTGAGAAGGTGTTGAGGTAGGTGCCATCGACATGGATAGAGAGATCGATTAAGCTGGGATTTAAGGAGCGGTGGATCACCATCTCATTGACGGCAAAGCACCGATTTCCAGAGGCGGTGACCCCTTCCATCATCACTCGATCTTCGATGCGGTAATCGCCGCGTATTAGATCTTCTAGGCTCTCATAAAGATCTGGAAGAGGAATATCGGCCATAAACCCTAAATGCCCCAGATTGATTCCCAGGATAGGGGCCTTGATCTGTGGATAGTGGTGCACAAGACGCAAAATCGTGCCATCTCCACCAAGAGAGATTAAGAAGTCAATTGTTGAGGGATCGATCGAAGAGAGAGGAGAGATCTGAAGCTCTGTTGCCTCATCGTCAGGGGCGCATACGGTGCAATTTTTTTTTTGTAAAAAGAGGGAGATCTCCTGGGCTATAGTAAAAGATTCCCTAATTTTCGTATTGGCAAAAAGAGCAATTTTCAAAATGCCTCTTGGGATGCATTGGTTTTTTGCTTATTGAAGGGGAAGGAGGCCAAAATGCGTAAGAGCATTTTTTCACAAGAAAGTCCTGTTTCGTTTAAAAGGTCTTGATAGCCTCCTTGCTCAATGTACGCCTCTGGAATTCCAAAGTTTAATACTTGAATATGCTCAAAGTTGTGAGTGAGTAAAAAATCATTGATTTCAGAGCCAAGGCCTCCTTTGAGGGAGTGCTCTTCGATTGTGACAACCCGGGTATGTGTTAAAAAGAGCTTGCCGAATAGATCGGTATCCAAAGGTTTTACAAAAATTGGATCTACTACGGTAGAGGAGATTCCTTTTTCGAGCAGTTGTTCGCGTAAATTTAGCGCCGCGTCACATTGATGCCCCAGCGCGACGATTAAAAGATCTTCTCCGTTGGCTAATATCTCTCCACGACCTAAGGGACGAGGCTTTACAGGTTCTAGCGCCTCTTCTGTGGCCATGTTGGGATAGCGAATGGCTGTGGGACGTCTCCAGGTTAAACTGGCTGTTAAAAGCTCTTTGAGAAGCTGTCCATTTCTTGGTTGGCAAATCACCATATTAGGCATTGCACGCAAAAAACTCATTTCATAGATGCCGTGATGTGTGGCTCCATCACCTGTTGCTAGTCCAGCCCGATCTACCGCAAAGATAACGGGTATTTCTTGTAAACAGACATCGTGAAAGAGATTATCTAAGGCGCGGTGAAAAAATGAAGAATAGATTGAGCAAATAACAGGGAGATTTTCACTTTTTGCAAGACCTCCGGCAAAGGTGACCGCATGCCCTTCGGCAATTCCTACATCAAAAAAGCGGCTTGGAAACCGGTCCTTAAAAGAGTCTAGACAAGAGCCTAAACTCATAGCAGGTGTGATGACTGAGAGTTTGGAGTGTGTTTGCCCAAGCTCTACTATATATTTACCAAAGAGTTTGGGAAAAGTGGGTTTTTTAGCCGGAGAGGGGTGAAATTCACATGTTTTGGGGTCAAATGGTTTAACGCCGTGGTAAGCAATGGGGTCATTTTCGGCTTGTTTAACGCCTTGTCCCTTTTTGGTGAGTAGATGGAGAATGACAGGCATTTCTAAATGTTTAACAGCCTCAAAAGCAGCGACAAGTTTTTTAATATCATGACCATCAATAGGTCCAATATAAGAGAGGTTAAATTGTTCAAAAAAGGGAGCTGAACTTACAAGATTTTTAATGGATTCAGCAATTTTAAGCCCTTTTTTGGCAAGAGAGGTTCCGCAGAGCGGGATTTTTGATAGAATCGATTCGAGCTCACGGGTGAGTTTGCTTGTTGTAGGGTTGCTTAGCAAGCGGCTGAGTATATGAGTGATACTTCCTACGTTTTGAGAAATAGACATCTCATTATCGTTGAGGATAAGGACAAATTTCTTAAGATCTTTGGGAATGTTATTGAGAGCTTCTAGCGAAAGTCCACATGTTAAACTCGCATCTCCGATGATCGGAATGATGTGCTCTTCACTCTCAGAGATATTTCTTGCATGCGCCATGCCAAGAGCTAAGGAGAGCGCTGTTCCTGCGTGTCCAGAATAAAAATGGTCGTGCTTAGATTCTTTGGGGTGAGCAAATCCGCTTAAACCCTTGTATGCGCGGATTTGATTAAAGAGCTCATTATTTCTGCCGGTCAAAAGTTTATGCGTATAGGTTTGGTGACTCACATCGAAGATAAACTTGTCTTGAGGAGAATTAAAAACATAATGCAAGGCGATGGAAAGCTCAATGCTCCCCAGGTTAGAGGCCAAGTGTCCACCAGTGACGGACAAAACGCTCAATAAACGTGCACGCACCTCTTGAGCTAGATCATTTAATTCATCGAGATGGAGCTTTTTGAGCTCTTGTGGCGAATGGATGCGCTCTAAGAGTTTCACGACAGCGCCTCTTGCACTTCAAAGCTTTCAGTTTGAGGTTTCCCATTTGCATCGAGTGCTAATTCGCCTGAGCGATTTTTGATCAAAATTTCGATTTTTTGTTCTGCAGAGTTGAGCTTATGGGCGCACGCTTTGATTAAACAATCAGCCTCTTCATAGAGTTTAAGAGAATCATCGAGCGGTACAGTGCCCGAGTTCATTTTTTCTAGAATATTTTCTAATCGGGCAAATGCCTTTTCAAAATTGACTTCTTGTTCACTCATCATCGACTCTCATTTTAGCTTCTCCATCTGCAAATTGCGCACGGAGCTTTTGATTGGGGATTAATTCTTGAGCTGACACTATAACGGAATGGTGCTTTTCGTCAAAGAGGATGGAATAACCTCTTTTTAATACATTTGTTGGATTGACTGAATTGAGCTGTTTTGAGAGAGCTTTTAGCTTTTGGGTTTTGTTGGTGACAAGATTTAAAGTGCAAAGTTGTAAGTTTTTTTCAAATTGAGATAATTTAGAGCGCATGTGCTTGAGCTGTGCTGTGGGTTGTAAGGCTAAAGCTTGCTTGTGTCGGCCTGTTAATAAATATTTTTTTTGAAGTATGGACTGTTGCATTTTCTCATCGAGTTTTGACTTGAGCGCGTCGAGCTTTTGTAGAGGCTCTGACAAAAGAGCGTAGGGGGTCGCGAGCAAGGGGTGTCGCTGAAAACTCTCTAAATGCGTGCGATGCCTCTTGATTTGGTGCAAAAGAGAGTGTGAGAGATTTGTTTTTAGTTTTTGTAGATTTTGTAATTGTTGTTTTTTTTCTGCAGAGACAATCTCTGCAGCCGCAGAGGGTGTGGGCGCACGCACATCGGCAATAAAATCGGCAATTGTCACATCGGTTTCATGTCCCACGGCACTGACAATAGGAATTGCGCTTTCAAAAATAGACTTAGCTACTCGCTCATCATTAAAAGCCCACAAATCCTCTAAGCTACCACCTCCTCTTCCTACAATAAGCACATCTGCGAGCGTGTGTTGATTAAATGCATTGATTGCTTTAGCGATTTCTTCGGGAGCTTCGTTCCCTTGCACACGCACGGGAAAGAGCAAGAGTTGAAATCCTGCAAATCTTCTAGAGAGAACATGGATGATATCGCGAATAACAGCGCCCGTTGGACTTGTGACAACTCCAATTGTTTTGGGGAATTTGGGTAGCGGTTTTTTATGTTCCTGTGCAAACCATCCCTTGGAATGTAATTTTATTTTTAATTCTTCAAGCTTTAAAAGAAGTTCTCCCACACCGGCGTATTCAAGACTGCTTGCAATGATTTGGTACCTTCCATGCGGAGCATAGACAGAAATCGCTCCCTTTAGGACCACTTGATCTCCTTCTTTTGGAGGGCGCGCTACCTTTTGGTACTGCGAGCGGAACATCACTGCAGAAATTTTTGAACTTGCGTCTTTGAGATCAAAATAGAGATGGCCACTAGAATGCAGCTTTGCATTGCTGATTTCTCCTCGAATCGTAAGGCTGTTAAATCGGGACTCTAATTGGTTTTTGATAGCGAAGGTGAGTTCGCTTACGCTAAATACAGTTGACGATTGTGACATAGATATGTTATCAATATGGTTATTTTTTAGGTTTAACAGGCACTGCCATGTCTCAAGATTCTCCTCGACCAGTTATCATTACAGGTAACTGGAAAATGTACAAAACCATTGAAGAGTCGTTGAGTTTTGTTAAAACTCTATCACCCCTGATCGCGAAGAGTCAAGCAACTGTTTTTTTAGCTGTTCCTTTTACCGCCATTGATCCCACAGTAAAATGCTTTAAAGAGTTAAAAGCGGCTGTGAGCGTGGGAGCTCAAAATATGAATGATTGTGAAGAGGGAGCTTTTACGGGGGAAATAGCAGGTAAAATGCTTGTAGGTGTGGGAGCTAAGTTTGTGATTTTGGGTCATTCAGAAAGACGGCACGTGTTTAATGAGACCAATGCATTTATCAACCGCAAGGTAAAACGGGCCCTAAAAGACAAACTACAGCCAGTTGTCTGTGTGGGAGAGACTTTGGAGCAGCGGCAAGCGGGCACTACAGAAGAAGTTTTAAAAAATCAACTTTTAGAAAGTTTAGAAGGTCTTTCTGAAGAAGAAATTGCAAAATTGATTTTGGCCTATGAGCCTGTATGGGCTATAGGCACAGGCCAAGTGGCACACCCTAGTGATGCGCAAACAGCCCACTTATTTTGTCGCGGTGTCATTGCTTCTGCTTGGGGCGAGCTAGCAGCTCAATCTGTTGTGATTCAGTATGGTGGATCTGTCAAACCCGAAAATGCTGCCGATTTATTGGCTCAAGATGATATAGATGGATTGCTCGTAGGGGGAGCTTCTCTTTCTGCGGAGTCTTTTGGCCAAATTATAAATAGTTATGTACATCCTGATTCAAAATTATAATGTTTGAGCGAAGATGTATATATGTATCAATTTAATGAGATGAGTTTATGACAATAATCTATTACCTTTTTCTGTTTTTGTTTTTGATGACTTCTGTTGTGCTTTGCTTTGTAATTCTTATTCAGGAGAGTAAAAGTTCGGGGTTGGGTGCTTCATTTGGAGGAGATTCTGGAGATTCTCTTTTTGGGACATCTACACCAGAGATTCTTAAAAAAATCACGGCGTGGTTAGCGGTTGTCTTTTTGGCGGGATGCATCATTCTTTCGATTTGGACAGGAGCTATGGGGAGAACAAAGAGCTCTAAGCCTGGCACACAATCGGAGTTTGTTCAGCAGTGATTCTAGAAATGTGTTACTACGGGGATCCGGTTTTGCGTAAGAAAGCCCTCCCCGTAGAAGAAATTACAGAAGATATCCGCACGCTTTGCCATAACATGATTGAGACAATGCTCCATTACAATGGAATTGGCTTAGCAGCTCCTCAAGTTGGAAAGCTTTTACGTATTTTTGTCTCCAATCTATTGCACGAAGATGATGAGGGAAACTTGCAGCTCATGGAGCCCAAAGTTTATATCAATCCAATCATCACAAATCCGAGTGAAGTGTTGGATGAAAGAAGCGAAGGGTGTCTTTCCATTCCAAAGCTGTATGCTGCTGTTGCAAGACCTCTCACCATTGAGCTAGAAGCGACAGACCTCGATGGTAATCAGTTTACCGAGCTTTGTCACGGCTACCAAGCGCATAATCGGATGCATGAGAACGATCATCTAAACGGTGTTTTATTCATCGATCGCATTAAGGGAAAAAGACGCACACAGCTTGATCCAGAGCTACGTCGCATCAAACAGCAATACTACAACAAATAAATATTTCAAAAGCCTCTGGACGAAAAAAGGTTTATTAGGCAATAGTAATCGAAATGGTTAGGTGTATATGTTGTCCTATAGATTTTTTTTATGTACCCTAAGTTTTTTATCATTGAAATTGGGTACGTGTTTTGGGGTAGGCTTCCACTATCCCGACCCTGTTGTCTATTATCCATACGAAGCAGAAGTTAATTATGAAATGGTAGAATGTAACGAGGTTTATCCGATCACACCGGTGGTTTTTCCTTATTTAGGGTATCGTGGAGGCGATGGATTGGGATATAGGTGTGGATATGAGACTGCTGGGTTCCAAATTGTGGGGTATCAGCCCTTAAATCGTTTAATGCCTTTTCTGGACTTTGAATTTCACCGCGTTGATGAGGGAAAGCTAGCTTTAAATGTTGGGGGTGGTTTTAGGTTGTTCTCGAATACCTATGATGCACTTGTGGGTGCCAATGTGTATTATGATCGTCGTCATTTTTCAAAAGGAGATCTGCAGCAAATAGGAGTAGGTGTTGAACTGCTTAATAGATGTTGGGATGTACGGGGGAATGCTTATGTTCCTTTTGGGGATGGTAGACAAGTTTTTGTAGATTCTACTCGCTTTGATTATTCCGAAGGATCTTTTGCTGAAAGAGATAAATTTATCACAGCTTTGTGGGGAGCAGATGTTGAGATAGGGGGTTGGCTTTGGAATTGCAATCGTATTGATTTTTATGCAGCTATTGGTCCCTACTATTATAGCACAGGATGTTGTTGTTCATTAGTTGGAGGTATGGGTAGATTTGAAGCTTTGATCTGTAATAATTTGAGGCTGCAGCTCTATGTTTATTACGATAATGTTTTTAATACGAATGTACAGGGGGAGATTACATTTAATACGACTTTGCCAAAAGCTTTATACTGTTTAAAATGCCTCTTCATGCCGGTTTACAGAAATCGAATCATTGTTTCCGAAGAGACTTGTTGTTGGAAATCTAACTTCTGATAGATTTTTTTTAAATCTCCTATCTTAATAGTATGTTAATATTTTAAGTTAGCGGACTTCTTATGCATAGAATTTGTTTTTCTCTCATTTTTGTTTTTTCGCTTTTAACGTCTTCGTTATTTTCAGAAGTTAAAGTTTTAGTAGATGGTGTGGGACAAGCAAATTTTGTTCCTAAAGGGTCGTTAGAAGGTAGCACTACAGATATACAAGCAGCGTCCATGAGCGGTCTGGTTTCACTGACAGCTGGTCAAATTGTTAAGGTGCTTGTGGTATCGAGTGGAAGTTTATCCATTGCCGAGTTATTACAAGTTGAGTCGAGTAATTTGCGTTTACACCTTTTAAGGAAGTTATAGTTTTTTAAGGAAAACTATCTCCCCATTGAGATTTGCGCGCTTTTTTATAGAGCTCTTTTTGCTTGCGAGAGACAGTGGCTGTTTCGAGCCCAGTCGAAGTGCAAAAATCTAGTAGAGTGTGCCCAGAGCGTTGAAGAGAGGGGGGAGCGGTCAAAGCGTGGCCTTGACAATTGTTGGTTAAAGAGACTGAGAGCGCTAGTCGAGGAAGATAACCTCATCTTCATAAAACCTTAACTATTATAGGGGTCGCGCATCTGATTTTTTATTTTTTTTGTATAAATCCTAGAAACTTAATAAAATAAAAACATTTATAGTATATAATGTTTTTAAAACACTTTTTCTCAGGAGATTAAATATGTCATGTATTAGAAACCCTTTTCGAAGCCTTTTTCATAAACATTCGATTAAGCTAAGCAAACCCGCTGGCTATATCAGTGTTAAGTCCGAAAGCGAAAGCACAACAATTATAGGTTGGCTAGGCTTCCCCGATCAGAGAAGTACCCATACATATAAAGTGTCTTTCAGCACTGGAAAAAACGGTGGCGCGCAAAAAAACTTAGACACGATACGGAATATTATAGATGAAAACGCATATTATAAAACTACTTTTAAAAATAAAAATCATACAGATGAGTCAATTAATAATAATGAAAAATTAACTGAATTAAGGAAAATCGCAAATGAAATTAAAGAAAATTACGATAAAAAAACTGAAGAATTAAATCTTGTTCAACGTATTTTATGGAGAGTGGGCAGTAAAAAACAAAAGATGACCGCTACTTTAGAGGCCATAAACCGGGCATAATCTATCAGACTACGAGCTTGAAAGATCTGTTGATGATCGTCTTTCATTTAGAAGGTTTGTTGGTCTGGAATACACAGATGCAACACCTGATCACTCGAGCTCTTGTAGATTTAGAAATCAACTAGTAAAGCTTAATCTTGAATCTCAACTGTTTAACGAGCTTGACTCTCAAATAGAGAAACTGGATCTTGTGATTAAACAAGGAACACTCATAGATGCTTCGATTGTGCAAGCCGATGTAAAACAACCCAAACCTAACGACCAGGGCAAAGGGGGGGATTAGCATAGTTTTTTTAAGGAAAACTATCTCCCCATTGAGATTTGCGTGCTTTTTTGTAGAGCTCTTTTTGCTTGCGGGAGACAGTAACTGTTTCAAGTCCAGTCGAAGTGCAAAGGTCTAATAGAGTGTGCCCGGAGCGTTGAAGAGGGGGGCGAAGAATGCGAGAGACTGTTTGTGTCGGCTTTTCTTTTGTAAGAATACTATAAGAAAATTTCTCATCTTCGTAGGGGAGGATGGCCAGTTTAGCTTGCCTGTGTAAAAAAGTACGCTCTAATCGCACAGAAAAGTGGCACCAGTCGGGCGGTTGCATAGGGCAGGGGTTGGAATAAGGGCAGGGTGCACTTACATAGCCTCCCATTTGAATGAGTAGATCTCTTGCAAAAAGCATGTTTTGATAGCCTCGCGGTGTGCCTGGCTCTACAATCACAACGCCCTTTTGCGCAGCTGAAAAGCACTTTTTGAGCAAAGGAGGGATGGTATTTTTTTTGAGCTCTCCAAGAGAGTAGCCAAAGACAACCCAATCGTGGTTTTCAAATGTCTCGATTAAAGCGAGATCCTGTTGAATCCAGTCAGCTTCACTTCCAAGCTTTTTTCCAAGGGTAATAAACTTGGATTCTCGCTCAACTGCTGTAACAGCTGTTTTGTTCCAAAGTTCTTGAGCTGCCCACCAAACCGTGCCGGGGCCAGCTCCGAGATCTAAGATAGAGCCTGTGCTTGGAAGTTGAGAGAGCACTTTGTGAATCGCGGCATAAGTTGCAGGCATTCTAGTGATTAAATAAGAGAGGATCTCTTCTTCGTCTGTGAGGCTAAAGCTTTTTTTGTAATGAGCGGTGAGGCGGGAAGCAGCTTTTTTAAGCGTTTGAATGTCAGTATCTTTTAAAAGTTCTTGGATAGAGTATTGAAGCGCATTCATAATTCAAATAGAATAGATTATAGAGGGGGAGTTTATCACAGATGCTTTTAGATCAAAAGGTTCTTAATCAGCTCAATGAAATAGGGATTGCTCTTTCTAAAGAGAGCCATATTCCTACTCTTTTAGAAAAAATCTTAATCAGTGCCAAAGAGCTTACCTATGCGGATGGAGGGACGATTTATAGCGTCACACCTGACCATAAATTACGTTTTGAGATTTCATTATCTACGTCTTTAGGTTTTCATATGGGGGGGAGCTCAGAAGTTCCTGTGCATTTTACAGATCTTCCTCTTATTTTGGAGAATGGAGAGCCAAATGACCAGTTGATGGTGGCCTATTCTGTGAATCACAAGAAAAGCATACGTGTAAGGGATGCGTATCAAGAAGAGGGTTTTGATTTTTCTGGGACAAAGCTTTTTGATGAAAAAACGGGGTATCGCACCCGCTCTGTTCTGACAGTTCCCATGTTCAATCATGAAAATGATGTGATCGCTGTTTTGCAATTGATCAATCCTACAACTGAATTTAGTGAAGAGGATCAGCAGCTGGCGGAATCTTTGGGCTCACAGGCGGGGATTGCGCTCACAAATCAGTTATTAATTTCTCATTTAAAAGGGTTGTTTGAGTCGCTTATTCAAGTGGTGGCAGAGGCGATCGATGAGAAATCTCCTTCTACGGCACATCATGGAAAAAGAATGCCTATTGTGACGCTTTTATTAGCGGAGGCTGTGTCAAAAAGCGACCAAGGTCCTTTTAAGGATGTGCACTATTCCAAAGAAGAGCTTTACGAGCTTGAGGTGGCTGCTTATTTACATGACTGCGGCAAGATCACAACACCTGAATATGTGGTAGAAAAAAGACATAAGCTTGAGACGATTTTTGATCGCATTGAATTGGTTCGAGTGCGGTATGAGCTTTTGATGGAGAAAAAAAAGAATGTAGGTGAGGAGATCTCTCGCTATCGAGAAGAGCTCGCTTTGATTGAAAGGTGTAATCTTGGTGAGCAAGTCATGGATGAGGAGACCCTTGCGCGCTTAAAACAGTGTGCGCTCACTCCTGATGAGCTAGAAAATCTCAGTATTGTGAAAGGAAATCTCACAGATAAAGAGCGCGCGATTATCCAAAATCACGTGACGATGACTCATCGCATGCTTTTAAAGCTCAAGTATCCCAAAAACCTAGCTCAGGTTCCAGAAATTGCGGCTTCACACCATGAAAGAATGGATGGAAAGGGATATCCGCGGGGATTAACGGGTGATCAGATGTCTATGCGGGCGCGTATTTTACCGATTGCAGATATATTTGAGGCGCTTTCGGCTCCTGATCGTCCGTATAAAAAAGCGCTTCCTCTTTCTCAAGTGTTTGAAATTATGCAAGAGCTCGTTGATCAGGGACATTTAGATCCAGATCTCTATGCAATTTTTATAAAACAAAAAGTCTATTTACCCTATGCTCGCGAGTATTTAAGCGCTGAGCAACTCGATGTCTTGTAAGTTATGTAGTTTGCAACTCCCTAAAAATCCTATTCTCGATGAGCAAAATGCTTTTTGTTGCAGTGGCTGTCTTACAGTATTTAATATCTTAGGGGCGCAAGAAAATTACAAAGAACATCCTCTTTTTCAAGAGGCATTGAGCTCAGGTGTGATTTCCAATCCCGCTCTACATCAAGAGAGAGAATTTGCACCGACCCTTCTAGAAAAAATGCATCTTCAGATCGATCAGATGTGGTGCTCTTCCTGTGCACAAGCGATTCAGTTAATTCTTAGGCGACAAAAAGGGGTGAGCAAATGCGTTGTGGACTATGCAACAGATCTTGCCGTGATCGAATACAATCCATGCATCCAATCCAAAGAGCAAATTAACTCTCTTATCCAAAAAATTGGTTATACGCCTTCGGAGTTACTCTCGGATGAAAAGCAGCGTATTTCAAGATCTTTGTGGCTCCGTTTTGGGGTAGCGGCCTTTTGTACGCTCAACCTGATGATGTACGCTTATCCTCTCTATATTTCTCAATTTGGAATTGCGACAGAGGGGTATGAGCGAGGCTTAGGTTGGCTCTCATTGTTATTGAGTATTCCTCTGATTACATATTGCGCCTGGCCTATTTGGCGTCGTTTGAAGGTGACTCTCTATAGTCGACTATTTGGAATGGAGACACTTGTTTTTATTGGAGTTTTTGCCGCTTTTATTACTTCTCTCTATTCACTTTTGCATGACACAACACATCTCTATTTTGATTCGATGGCGATGGTGATTACCTTTGTGCTTCTGGGTAAAATTTTGGAGAAAAAAGCCAAATTCTCGGTTAAACAAACTCTCTTTCAATTGACTAGATCACTCCCAAAAAAAGGGTACAAGCAGCTCTCTTCTGGAGAATTTGGCTTTGTGCCACTAAAAGAGATCAAAATAGGCGATATTATCTTAGTCCGCACGGGTGAAAAAATTATTTTAGATGGTCTTGTCATCAAAGGGCAGGGACTTGTGGATGAATCGGTGATGACAGGGGAGGCGATGCCGGTTCTCAAGCAAAAACAGAGCGCTGTCATCGGAGGGAGCTTCTTAAAACAAGGCGTGCTTACAATAGAGGTAACAAAAGATCAAACGGAGTCACTCCTTGGAAAAATTTTAGACCTTATCGAGAACGATCTTGCGCATAAAAGTAAAACCGAGCGCCTTGTAGATCGGATTACACGCTATTTTGTGCCTACAATTTTAGGGCTTGCTGCTGCCACCTTTTTTTTAGCAGGTCCCATTCGAGCGCTCACTCTATTGCTGATTTCGTGTCCCTGCGCTTTAGGAATTGCCACTCCTTTAGTGCAATCGCGCCTGCTCTTTAGCTTCGCAAAAAAAGGAGCATTAATCCGCAATAGATCCTGTTTATCTCTCCTCGCTCAAAATCCGCTCTTTGTCTTTGATAAAACGGGCACTTTAACAGAGGGTAAATTCAAAGTCCTCAAAGGACTTGATCATCTCAGTACACACCATCAATCTCTTTTAAAAACTCTTACCTCTCATTCTACCCATCCCATTAGCTTTGCCATCAGTGATCAACTCAACTCTCCCACACTCGAACTAGAGAGCATTGAAGAAATGATAGGGAGAGGTCTAGAAGCGACTTACGCTGGCAAACGGTATCTTTTAGGCTCCGAGCGATTGTGTCAAGAGAGGGGGATTGCTGTTCAAACGCACCTCTCAACTACCGTCTACTTTGTAGAAAACACGACTGTACTTGCAGAAATTCATTTAGGAGATCAACTTCGCTCTAACCTCCCCGCGGTCAAAGGAATTATTCTTTCGGGAGATTCTCCAAAACTTGTAGAAAACATTGTCAAACAGTGCGGTTTTCTTTGGGGTAAGGGGGGGTTAGATCCTCTTCAAAAGCGGGAAGAAATTTTAAAGCTAAAAAAAGAGCATCAGCGCCCCATTGTGATGGTGGGTGATGGAGTGAATGATGCGCCGGCGATGAGTGTGGCAGATGTGGGGATTTCTGTGGTATCAGCCACGGATGTGGCGATTGAGGTATCGGATATTTTATTGACAACGGAGCATTTAGAAGACCTTTCAAGCTTTGTTCTTTTAGCTAAAAAGGGCAAAAAAATTCAGTTCCAAAATCTTTTTTGGGCTTTTTTTTACAACAGTATTGGAGTAGGGCTCGCTTTATTTGGTGCATTAACTCCGTTTTATGCGGCATTAGCGATGGTCATTAGCAGTCTATTTGTCTCATTAAATTCTATGCGTATCAGGTTGAGAATATTGAAAAGCTCAAATATATAACCCGAAGTTCAGGTTATTAAAAAATTTAGGCGCTATAGTGTCCATTCAAACAGGTAAACCCATTCAAAAACCGACCATGAGATGGACTTTTCCAAATTTTTGAGGGAGTGCACCTTCTATGTTTACAAAGAGAGTCTTTGAGTTATAGAAGGTGGTTTTAGATTTACATTAGACCTGTATTCATGTGCTTAAAATTTTAATCTCCCCTGTTTGAAAAAATCCATTCCAGGAGTTATAGTAGATTAAGTGTGCGGAATATGGGTGTGAATATTCTCTATAATTTTGGAAAGATAGAACTGATTACGTCGAGCAACAGCAAGACTGGCCCAGCCACTCCTAATGAAGCAACTTGAATCCAACCACGATATTTGAGTTTTCTTGCTTCAGCCAAAGCTCCCATGGGGTCATGATGCCCTATAGGTATACCAGGTGTGTGATTTTTGTTCGAAAGATAGTAAGCTCCTACAATAGCTCCTATAACTGGTATCCATGAGCCGACGAGTAGGACTTTGCTAAATACTTTACTTTGTCCAAGCTTCGAATTCTCAGCTGGCTGTTCTTTAGATAAGGACTTATTATAAATATATTGAAGTGAAGGATTTGTGATACTTGATAAACGCATAATGAACCTATTAAATGTTATTAGTTATAATATTGAAACCATTATATCAAGTATTTTATTTATTTTCAACAAAAAAATATATATTATAGCGGAAAGGTTAAAATGCTCCCCTATTTCGTCGCTTGGTTGCTCCATAAACCCAAAGAAGTTGAAACACCTCCAAATCTTTCAACTTCTTTACCGTTCATTAAACAGTCCTTCATCTATTCTCCAATTAAGATTCTTTTTTTTCTTTATAAAGGATTTTTAAATTGCATTAATAGAGGTACTATTTGTAACAAGCTTTCCGTTTTGGAGGGGGACCGGGATCTAGCAAGAAAGAGACTGAGTAGCGATTGTCAGCTTCTCGCTTATCATAAATAAAAGTGAGTCTCCAGTGCTGGAAGATAAGAGTTGTCGCCTCGATTTGGTATTCTAAATAGTGGTCTTGCACCTCCCTATTCCACCCATAGCGCATATCGAATTTCGCGGTCCAGTCGGGGTTGATACGGGTAAAAATGCGAAATAGAGCGGTATCGCGTTTGTCAGATAGGGGAGAATCTAACAATTCTTGCTGTTCTCTCACAGATTCGAGCATGAAGTTATAGAAATCAGCTTTGCGCCAATCATATTTACTTCGGTGCCGATATTCGGCGCTAAATGCCAAATTTTGCCCCACGGTCCAATCCACTCGCGCATTGTAATAGTCTAGCTTTTGCTTAAAGAAAAGCCACCCCCCTTCGAGGTGACAATAGATTCGTTCAAAGGGTTGCCATTCTAGATTGAGGTAGCCTCGAGGAATTGTGAGAGGAATTGTGGGTGTATTGATAAAAGCATTCGCCCAAAGATCGATCCAAAGGGGACGCTCAATCCCGCATACACTTTGGATAAATAAGCTGTTGCGCATTCCAAAACGGATCACATTGTATCGATCCCATCCATCGTTGATTGTAAAGATGTAATGTCGATCGAGCGGGACGCTGGGAGCTGTGAGGTAATTGTAGTGCAAATAAGGTTCGGCAACATGTTTCCATCTTGAGGTTGACTTAGAAATTGCAGATTCTAATTTTAGGCCAAATTCTCCGAAAGCCAGTCCTGCCGTGCCTCCCTGATTGGGAGAATTGTTATATCCAATCCCCACAAAGCCCGCCTCGGGCGTGAGCGTTAAGGGACCAAGATAGAAGGGGCGATAAAAAAATGGGTGGGTTGCCACCCTTGAGGATCCAAAATCGGACGCTTTTTTGATGTCGTCGCTAAAGACGTAGGACAAGTAGCTCGCTTTGAAAGTGTTTTCAACTAAAATCCCTGTATGTGGAATTTCAAAAGTGTGCCAATGGAGTTGCAACGAGGGGAGTTCTTGGTTCACCGATTGGAAATTTGTCACCCTCACTCGGGTAAAAAGATTAGCAATCCAAGCATTTGTCGCTTTACGCATTTCCAGCTGTGTGCGTCCAGCTGTCTTAAGATCAAAGTCTTTTGTTTGGTAATCGGAAGCCATCTTTGCATCACTTACAAAGTCATAGATTCCTTTAATGCTCGTTCCATAAAATTTATCGGAGTAAGTTCCCTGAAATCTGTATCGATTTCTTCTTTGTGGGTCATCTAATGGGATGTCGCTGGCGTAATAGCTACGAGAATAGAATTTTGTGGGTCTCCATTTAGGGTCGTAGATGGTTTCTATACCTCCTCCCAATCCTTTTCCGATAAAACCATCAATACGCGCTGTCGCTGTTAAATCTCCCCAAGATAAAAAGCGGTAGAGCAAACTGAGGTGAGAGCCTAAAAATCCTCCCCATCCAAAGCGTACAGCAAAGGGGGATTGTCCAATATTTTTTAAGTCCATATTGAGTTTGGGCCACCATGCGATAGGCACTTTTTGGATGCGAAGATTGATATGGGAAGCTGTAACAACCTTATCGTGGGTGAGATGAATTTTGGGTGAGCGAATAACCACATCTTCCACCTCTCCATCAGATGTAGTTAAAAAACCGTCGAGGATAATCAACTCCCCATTTTCGATTAAAAGAACTTCGGCTCCTCCAATGTACCAAGGGGGGACGGAGGTGCGTCCATTTGTGAGGTAGCCGCGGTTGGTGGTAAAATCGTAATAGAGCGAATCACCTACAAGCACCCACTCCTTGTAGTCCACCAGAAGATTTCCTTCGCAAGTGACTGTAAAAATGGGCTCATCTCCCTCATCATTGCGGATGTAGGTGATGTGTTGCGCCTGAATACGTAAGCCTGGAGCGGTAAGAATTCCTCCACTTTCGGTAGTCAAAACGCCATTTTCATAGATGGGATCTACCAAATCTACAATGACATTTTGGTTATCAATTTCGTAAATAGGGTAGGGGAGAGGCTCAACTGGACGGCAAGGGTCGCAATCTGCATCCCAAATCATAGGAGGATCAAAGGTTAATTCGTCTGCATATCCTACGCAGAAAAGAAGAAAAAGTAGGAAAAAGGGCATTATTCGGTAGTTCTCATCAACAATCCGACAAGAGCATATCTGTTTTTGGGATTTCCGTAAGCAATCGTGTGTATCAAAGAGTCAATTCCTGCCTGACTTTGAGTAGAGGCGAGCGCTTCAAATGTTTCTATTAAAAAGCGGGAGGTTTCCTCGGGGGTGAGCTGGTGTGATTTACTCAGAGAAGAGCTGTTTTTATCTTCTTTAAAGCGAATAAGTTCTGTATTTCCTTTCGCTTTTGCCCAGTCGATGAGTTGTTGTTCATAGTCCCCTTGTTCGTGCAGCTTATAAAGAGTGAGAGTGCAGTAGTTTCTAATTAAGGGATCGCCTGCGCGTTGCTGTCCTTTTTTTAAGAACTCAATGATGGAGTCGCTTTTTTTATTTT
>JAJACO010000006.1 GCA_022601475.1 Chlamydiales bacterium | reverse complement strand
TCATAAACTTTATTATAAAATAACACGTATTTATTGGTAATTATTAAGATTGATTTAATATTATAAATAAATCTTTAAAAAGTTGTTGATATTAAACAATTTAGTTGTTATAATAATAACATATTATTTAACAGAGGTGCTCAATGCCTAATAAACAACAACAATTACTAGAGCTTGTAAAAGACAAGCAAGCTTCTGAGGATATGGCTCAAGAAATTATTCGTCAAATGGCTCAAAACGAGGGGATGACCCTCCAAGATGCGACAGGCGTAGCCGATAGCACCTTAGAAGAGCTATATAGCTTAGCCTATACTTATTATAGCCAAGGGAAATACAACGAAAGCTTGGCTCTTTTTGATTTTTTAAGCATGACGGCCCCCAAAGTCTTTAAATATATTTATGGATTAGCCTCCACATTTCATCAGATGGGAGCTTATGAAGATGCAATCGCCGGTTTTTATATCGCTCTTAACATTGATTCGGACAACCCAATGCCCGCTTACTACATCACCGATTCTTTATTAAAGAGAGAACGCTATGAAGAGGCAGCCGCATTTGCTGAAATAACAACTCTTCTCTGTGAAGAGGAGTCGCAATATGCCGAAGTTAAAGAGCGATGCGAATTGATCCATAAAAACTTAGCACATAAATTAAAGGGATAAATAAAATGTCAAATTTTATACCACAAACAACCACAATCAATCTTGCCCAAGCGCACTTGTTCCCCGCGGAACAAAAAAAGATTGAGCAGGCCAATACACAGCGTATCAATCGAATCGATGATTCTGTGACAAATGCCTCAAAAAAATCATCATCAAAAATCAGCCAAGATCAATGGGTGCGTCCAAAGCTTACCAAGGGAAAAAGTAAGCTTCCTCAAAACGCCCTTCAGGCCCTTGCCGAAGCTTTTTCTGAAGCTTATAAAACGATTGGCGATGGAATTGATACTTCGGTAAAAAGCTACGCAAACTTCCAAGAATTTGAGCAAACACAAGCTAATAATATTGAGAAGGAAACAGAAAAAAATATTAAGGCTCTGCGCAACAAAGAAAGAAAACAGAATGCGCTTAAATCTCAATCAGAGACCGACTCAACAGTAGATACTGCTCTCACTTGGACAATGGTTGGTTTAGGAATTTTGCTCGCAGCGTTCACCTTCGGAGGATCACTGGTAGCGGATGCTGGTCTTGCTGCAGAAGAAGCCGGTGTAGAACTCTCGTCTATGGGAGAAGAAGTTGGAGAAGAAGCGGGTGAGGAAGCTGGAGAAGAAGCTGGAAATGAGGGTGGGCTTAAATCTAGATGGGTTAACTCTAAAATCGGAAGAGCTGCAGGAAAGTTTTACAGAGCTCAACAATCTCTTTCAAAAGCAGGTAAAATAGGCTTGAAAGCAACCACTACAGGTATTTTAGGCGCTCCGATGTTGACAAAAGGAATTTCTAACCTACTAATTTTTGCTCCCGAAGAGAGCCGACTTGCCGCTGTAGAAAAACAGGTGGGTGTATCAAGCTCTCAAATTGAACAAAATAGTATGAATTTAAAGTTTTTACAACAAGTTTTAGATAGATCCGGCTCCGTGTTGGAACAAGAAATTAGCGGCGCGGCGCAAGTGATAGGAACATTCGGTGCGATTACAAATGCATATACAGCGATCTCGAGTAACCTAGCAAGCGCAGTTTAAAAAATTAATTAAAAAAGGTATTTATATCATGGCAACAACAATTAATCAAAATGTCGAACAAAGCCAAGAAGTGTTAAAAAACATCATTAAAGCACAAAACGATGTTCAACAGATTCAGCACAACACCACAAAGGCGATCCAAAAAGATGCGATCACTGTCGCTCAAGAAGAAGACCTTGTGCAAATGAGTCACGCAAAACCAAATACACAGCAAAAACCTGCACTTAGCGCTCCTTCATCTAGCTTTACAGGTACTATTCCTCAAGAACAAGAGAGCTTGATTGCAATCATCAGCTTAGTGCTTGTTCTTCAAGCTAAGGTGAGTTCTAATAACTGGAGTACCTTTTGGAAAAGTACCACCCAAAGCATGCAAACAGAGGTGAAGTTTGCTCCCATCATTGGACAGTCCATTAAAGAGGCTGCGAATGCGCAGGCAAAAGCAACACAAGCCACTGCAACACAATCTTATATCACAGGAGCCATTAGTCTGGTCGCATTTACAGGAGCTGTAGTTATGGGAGGTATGGCATATAGTGCCGAAGAAAAGGGTGTAGATGATACTGCAGCTCTTGAGAAAGAATCACCTAACGACCTAGAAAATTTAGAAAATCCAGAAAATTTAGACAATTCAGAAGAAGAAAATGACCTTAACAAAGCTGGAAAGAACGAGATAGACAAAGAAAATGACAGTTTTCTCGACAAAATGAAGAAAAAACTCACTCCAAGCAAAGACGGACTTATTAAATTCAATAAAGTTTATGGGCATATTACCGGTGCTAGCCAACTTGCGCAAATATTAAGTCATGTGGGCGAAGGGTTTACAACAGGTTACTTCCAATCTATCGCTGCCACTCAACAGGCAAGGCAAGGACAGTTCCAAGCGTTGAGTCAAGAATCTCAACAATACGCTCAGTTCTACGGAAAAGCTTTTGGATTGAATCAGTCACTTGCTGATACAGCCAACCGTGGCGTGCAATCTGCAATGGATATTTACAAATCTGCTGTAGACCAGATCACAAACACTGTCACTTCCATGTTCAGAGGATAATCTCCTCTAGCTAGTTCAAGCCTCTCTGACAATTCAGAGGGGCTTTTTTTATGCCGTTTCTTCTTCCACTTTCGGCTGAGCCTTCTTCTTTACGATATAGCCCAAGCGCAACTCTTCAGAATAGACAAGCCACAGTCCAATCGAGATAATTCCGATCGATAAGAAAAATGTCCACGAGACTGTTTCACCCAACACCATCCACCCAAAAAATGCGGCAAAAAGCGGCGTGAGTAGACCGGCAAACGAAAGGAAAGTGGCGGTAAAATGCTTTAATAGCCACCCATAGAGATTGTAGCAAATCAAGTTAGAGACAATGATCATCATTGTCACGCCTTTAAAAAATCCGCTATAATTAGAAATAGGGAGGGGATTCCAGGTATCTGTGAACAAGGAGTGACCCAATGCGAGCATTCCTCCTATCAGCATAGATGAACCATTTGCCATAATAGGAGACATTCCTTCCTCTTTGCCCAATTTACGCAACAAGATCCACCCATATACAGAGGTGACAGTCGCCACCATCAGAGCAAGCTCCGCCCATGAGAGAAAGCTCACACCGCCCACTAACTGCTCAGATCCTGATTGCTGTAGCAGTACGGGGATAAACCCTACAAACCCAATCATCAATCCCATAAATTTGCGAGAAGAGATCTTCTCTTTAAACTGGAAATACGAAAAAACTGCCGATAAAAAGGGTGAGAGAGAATAGATAAAACACGCTTTAGCAGCTGTTAAATACTGCAGACCCCAAAATTCAAAAACATTTGTAATATAAACAGCTGAAATAGAGAGCAGCACCAAAGGAAGAATCTGTTTTTTTGTAACCCGCAGATCTTTTTTGCGCACAAGAGCTAAAAAGCCGAGGAGAACGATCCCTGCTAGCATCATCCGAGCGCCCGTTAAAAAGACAGGAGGACTGCACTCGAGTGTCGTTTTTCCGAGGGTGAATGAGGTAGACCAGATAAAAAAAGTTAAAAAAACAAATATAATGGGCATTCTCTCACTCTCATGCTAAAAATAATCTCACTAAGGGTATCAAACCGGCTCATTTAAAACCAACTCCCAAAAAAATGAATAAAAAAACTTGTTTTTTGAGGATTGAATCACTGAAAATCAAGGGAAAAGCACGTCCTCGCTTATCCTATGGAAGTAAGATGTTTATTAATCCGAAGTTGAGGTTAACAGGGTGGGCAGGATCCGCCTCACGGCGGGTAGGATAGGCAAGATAAAATGATTTTTTCATCTTAAGCCTTGTTCGACAAAGTGGTAGACTGCGTTTATGTCGCGTAAGCGACATCATGAACAAAGAGGATTCTTCATAATGGGTATAATCCTCACTGCCTATCTTGCCCGCCGTGAGGCGGATCCTGCCTATCCTGTTAGTAGATCAGCTCAATTGATACTTAAACTTTTTTTAATGCTCGATAAGAGTCATCTTTATTCAACACACGCACCCTCAAGAGCCGGGGCCTCTTTGAGTCTGCCATACACATCCTCCAATCGAATAATGTCATCCTCCTCTAAATATTCTCCTACCTGCACTTCAATGATTTCTAACGCTACCTTGCCAGGGTTTTCTACCCTGTGAATAGATGATTTAGGGACAAAAATACTCTCCCCTTCATGCACTATTTTTTCCTCATCTCCGATTGTCACCTTCGCTGTTCCACAAACAACAACCCAATGCTCACTTCTGTGATAGTGCATTTGAAGACTCAGTTTTTGCTTAGGCTTTACATAAATACGCTTAATCTTGTGCCGCTCAGAATCCATCAATACTGTATACGAACCCCACGGCCTATTTGTTGTTGTATGGGAGTGAACCTCTTTTTTTCCAAGCTCTTTGAGTTGACACACCATGTCCTTCACTCTTTGTGACTCATCTTTATTTGCAATCAAAACCACATCCTCTGTTTCGATCACAAGTAGATCTTCAAGGCCGATTGTAGAAACCATGCGACTCTCCGCGTAGATCAACGATCCGTAGGTATCTATAGGATACACATCTCCTTGTGTGACGTTATTGTGCGCATCCTTCTCAAGCATCTCGTACACGTTGTCCCACGAGCCTATATCTGACCAAGAGAGTTCTAGCGGCAGCATGGCCACTCGATCAGATTTTTCCATAAGCGCGTAGTCAATTGAAATTTCCGGCATCTCAGAAAAAGGTTTGTCAATCAGTGCTTTGCAATGTTTTTCCGCCTCTTGCCGAAAGGTTGCTGCAGAAAAAGCAAACATCCCCGAATTCCAATAATAGTCTCCCTCTTCTAAGTATTCGGTCGCTGTTTTGAGATTGGGTTTTTCTACAAATTTTTCCACATCTTGGCCGTACGCTTTTATATATCCGTAACCAGTTTCCGGACGTGTGGGATGGACACCAAAGGTCACAAGATAGCCTTGTTTGGCTAATTTTTCGGCTTGCTTAAGGTAGGTGACATATTTTTTTTCGGGAGAAATCATATGATCAGAAGGAGTAATCAAAAAAATATCTTCATCATTAGGCTTGAGTGTTTCAAGCGCAAAGGCGATTGCCGGTGCTGTATTTTTACAGTTGGGTTCAAGCAAGATATTTTGCTTTAAATCGGGGTAAATTTCGCTGATTTGCCGACTCACATCGTGATAATACGCCTCGTTTGTCATAATATAAAGGTTTTCAGGGTGTATAAAGCGCATGTTGCGTCGCACTGTTTTTTGAAGAAATGATTCTTCTCCAGCGATCCGTAAAAATTGTTTAGGGTATTGACTGCGTGATAAAGGCCACAGCCGTGTTCCACTTCCACCTGCTAAAATTAATCCAATCATATTCCCACCAATTTTAAAAATTCTGCCCGAAATCTCTCTTTTGAAAACCTCTCCGCATTTTGACGACAACGCAGAGGGGAGAGCGGCTGTGCTAATTCATACTGTTCCACAGCTTGTGCTATAGATTGAGGTGATTGTTCCATAAAGAACACTCCTGTTTGAGCGCATGTTTCTTTTACGCCCCCTTTTCCGTAGGCGATGACAGCTGTTCCTGTGCTTTGCGCTTCTAGCGGCGCGATTCCAAAATCTTCACAAGCAGCAAAAATAAAGGCACGCGCTTCTCCAATACATTTTGCAAGAGCGGGTTGAGGCAAATGTCCTGCAAAAGAGACATTTTTAGTTGCCATTTTTTTGAGCTTTTTACCCTCAGGTCCTTCTCCAATCACAATGAGGCGCTTATCTGGCATGAGTGCAAAAGCGCCGATAATAGCATCCACTTTTTTGTAGCTAACGAGGCGAGAAAGAGTCACATAATACTCCTGTTTTTGCTGCTGGAGTGGAAAATCTTCTATTGCTACCGGAGGATA
Source organism: Chlamydiales bacterium (assembly GCA_022601475.1). Classification (GTDB taxonomy): domain Bacteria; phylum Chlamydiota; class Chlamydiia; order Chlamydiales; family JAAKFR01; genus JAJACO01. The sequence continues at coordinate 8,465 of JAJACO010000006.1, read as the reverse complement.
AATCACTTCTGCTTTTCTACGATAACATTTTTCAATCCGCCGAGCAATAAATTGAGAGTTGCCAATAAAGGCGTCGACGCTATTTGAGGTGCGCACATCCCAAAGACGGAGCTTGTGAAGAAGGTAGCGAGTTAGGGGCCGTTTTTTTCCTTTTAGATACTGATGTTGCAAATCCCAAGCGTAGCGAAGAGGGGAATTGCAGTAGCAAATATGACGTTGATCGGGCGCAATTAGAACCCCCTTTGCGACAGCTGTACTAGAAGAGATCACAAGATCATACCCGGTCACATCGAGTTGTTCAATCGCTATTGGCATCAGCGGCAGGCACGCTTTAAAAATTTTTTTAGAAAAAGGGAGACGCTGAATAAAGGTAGTTGTAACCTGTTTGTTAAGTAAGTGCTTTTGACGCAGCGCCTGCGGAAAAAAATCGACGACAGAAAAAAGGTCCGCTTTAGGAAAAATTGTGAGTATCTCCTCTACCACTCTCTCAGCTCCGGCATACACAGTAAACCAATCATGCACAAGCGCAACACGCATCGATCACCTCTATAATTTGATTTTTTTGAAGACGTAATTTTTCTGTGAGTGTTTTTCCCTTAGCAATGAGCTGTTGCTGCTTCTGGGGATTGTTTAACAAGTTTTTGATCCCTTGCGCAATGGATTCGATCGAGCAGGGATCAATGTATTCAACAGCGTCTCCACAAACTTCTGGAATCGAAGCGATGCGAGAGGCAACCACCGGACATGCGCACGCCATCGCCTCTAAAGGAGGGTAACCGTACCCTTCATAGAGTGACGGAAAAATAAAAACAGAAGCGGTGGCATAGAGTTCTTTAAGCTTTTGATCCGAGATATAGCCTGTAAAGTGCACTTTTTGCTTTAAAAAAGGATGGCGCTCAATTTCTTTAAAGATTTTGGAGTCCGGTGTCATCAAGCCCTCTTTTTTGCCCACAATATATAAATCTTGAGTGGGCTTGATCTGACAATACGCTTTTAAAAGGGCACACAAATTTTTGTGTGGTTTGAGATTGCCAACACATAGAAAAAATTCTTTTCTTGTGGCGAGAGGAGGGGATTGAAAGGTGAATGCGGAGGTGATTTTCACCAATTTTTTTGGTTTTACAGGGATATATTTGAGAATTTCTTGCCTAGAAAACTCCGAGAGGGTAGTGACATAGTCCGAGAGCTTGCACGCCTTTGTATACATGAATTTTGCATATATTTTTTTTGGAAAAGAGAGGGTGTTAAAATGCGCTAGAGGATAGACATCGCATAGGGTAGCGAGTCTCTTTTTTGCTTTAATCGGCAAGAGAGGCACGTTGTAGTGGGGAGACCAAAAAACAGAGCAAGAGGGGATTTTAGACACATACTCTAGCTGCTCTCTTACCGTATAGATCCAACTGTTCATAGGCACTAGCTGAGCGCCTAGCGGGGCTAGTTGTGACATGTCTTGTTTGCGACAAAGCACAGTGAGCGCAAATCTTTTCTCAAGGGCCAAAGCCTTAAGAGCTGTTTGCAAAAATGTGCCTATTCCTGATGCGGTGTACAACCGAGCATCAACACAAATCTGAGTCATTCAACACAAGTCGCTGTTCGGCAAACGCTAGAGCGCGATCTGCCTCGGCCATTTCTGCGACAAGCTCTTTAAAACTAATTTTAGGTTTCCAGCCAAGCTGTCTAAAGGCTTTAGATGGGTCTCCTAGAAGAGTATCCACCTCAGAGGGACGAAAAAACTGCGGGTCCACCTTCACAATTTCCATGCCGGGTTTGAGCCAGCTTAAGGGATCATTGATCGATTGAATCACCCCTCTCTCCAGAAGACCTGTTCCCTCCCAACGCAATACAATCCCAAGTTCTTTTGCGGCTAAAATGACAAATTCTCTCACGGAGTGCTGCTCTCCTGTCGCAATCACATAGTCATCAGGGGCTTCTTGTTGCAAAATGGACCACTCCATTTCCACAAAATCTGCTGCATGTCCCCAGTCGCGCAAAGCGTTGAGATTGCCTAAATACAAACATTTTTCAGCTCCGGCTAAAATCTTGCCTAGAGTGCGCGTGATCTTGCGTGTCACAAATGTCTCGGCTCGCAAAGGAGATTCGTGATTAAACAAAATACCATTGCATGCAAAAATGCCGTACGACTCTCTATAATTTACACAGATCCAATAAGCATAGAGTTTAGACACAGCGTAGGGAGAACGGGGATAAAAGGGTGTCGATTCTTTTTGGGGCACCTCTCGCACCATTCCATAAAGCTCGGATGTGGAGGCTTGATATAAACGTGTTTTTTTTTCCAGTCCTAAGATACGAATGGCTTCTAAAAGACGAAGAGTGCCCAGCGCATTCACATTCGCTGCGTATTCGGGGTTTTCAAATGAAATAGCCACATCGCTTTGAGCGGCTAAATTGTAAATTTCATCGGGCTGAAGAGTGTTGATAAGCTCAAAAACACTCCCCGCATCTGTTAGCTCTCCGTAGTGCAGTTTTATATCGAGTTTTTGGATACGCCCGGTGTTATCTACAGACGAGCGTCTCTGCACTCCATGCACCTCATATCCTTTATTGAGCAAATTTTGTGCTAAATACGCCCCGTCTTGTCCGGTGATGCCCGTAATTAAAGCTTTTTTTTGGACCATCGTCCTCTCCCAGTAAAATAGGGGGAGTTTGGTCTTTTACGCTTTTCTTTTCAACCACTCTGTTGTAGAATCCACAAACAAATTTGAGGAGAAGATGTCAACTATTTCTATTCAACACAAAAATCAACTGATAGAACTTCCAAAGAGAAGCTCTGCAGAAGATCTCGCCCAAAAACTCCATTTAAACGGCCCCGATCAAGCGCTTGGAGCGTGTATTAATGGAATCACCGTCGATTTAAACACCCCGCTAAATGAGGGGGATGAAGTTGTTTTTTGGAACTTTGAAGATAAGATGGGCAAAGAAATCTATTGGCATAGCTCCGCACATATTTTAGCTCAAGCTGTCTTAAGACTTTGGCCCGATGCAAAACTCACCATTGGCCCTCCTATTGAAAATGGTTTTTATTACGATTTTGCCGACCTACATATCTCGGACGAAGATTTTGGAAAAATCGAAAAAGAGATGGAAACCATCATTAAAGAAAATCACCGCACCAACAAAGAGCTTTTACCCAACAAGGCAGCTGCGCTTGCAAAGTTTGGACACAACCCCTACAAGGCCGAATTAATCGAGGGGTTAGAAGATCAAGCAATTACAGCGTATCACCAGGGAGAATTTAGCGATCTTTGCCGCGGCCCCCACCTCCCAAATCTTGGTAAAGTAAAAGCTGTAAAGGTGCTTAAAACATCCGGCGCCTACTGGAGAGGAGACTCTTCAAAAGAAATGCTCACCCGCATTTACGCGATCACCTTTCCCGATAAAAAAATGCTCCGCAACTACCTACGCACGCTCGAAGAGGCTAAAAAGCGCGACCACAAAGTGATCGGCCCTAAACTCGATCTGTTTTCTTTACATGAAGAGGCGCCCGGCATGGCTTTTATTCATCCCAAGGGGATGCTTTTGTGGAACGCCCTTCTCGATTACTGGCATAGCTGCCACGAAAAAGCTGGATATTTAGAAATCAAAACGCCGGTGATGATGTCGCGCGATCTTTGGGAGCGTTCAGGTCACTGGCAAAACTACAAACAAAACATGTACACCTCAAGTATTGAGAAAAAAGAGTTTGCCATCAAGCCAATGAATTGCCCCGGCTGCATGCTTTTTTATAAATCCCACATACATAGCTACAGAGAATTCCCCTTAAGGATCGCAGAAATTGGACATGTGCACCGACACGAGGCGTCCGGTGCTATTTCTGGATTGATGCGCGTGCGCAGCTTTCATCAAGATGATGCGCACATCTTTATGGAGCCGCACCAAATTGAAGACGAGATCTTAAATGTACTCCATCTTGTGGAACAAATGTATACAACCTTTGGGCTAGACTACCACCTAGAGCTCTCTACCCGCCCCGAAAAAGAAACGATCGGCACCGATGAACAGTGGGAGTACGCCACAGAAGCTTTAAGAAAAGCCTTAGTGAGGAGTGAAAAACCTTTTATCGTCAACGAGGGAGATGGCGCTTTTTATGGACCTAAGATCGATTTACACATCCGCGATGCATTGGGACGCACCTGGCAGTGCGGCACCATCCAGTTGGACATGTCGCTTCCGGAGCGCTTTGATCTAGAATATGTTGATAATACAGGAAACCGCCCGCGCCCCATTATGATCCATCGCGCTCTCTACGGCTCAATCGAGCGGTTTATGGGTATTTTAATCGAGCACTTTGCGGGTAAATTTCCCCTTTGGATGAGTCCACGTCAAGTGCGCCTTATCCCCATAGCAGATCGGCACGTAGACTACGCCACTCAAATTTCAAAACAGCTGCAGGAGGCTGGGTTTCATTGCGAGGTGGATCAATCGCATGAATCTGTAAGCAAAAAAGTTCGCCTTGCCCAAATCGAACAGGTCAATTATATGCTAACTGTGGGCGATCAAGAGATCGAAAATAACACGCTCTCTGTTCGCACCCGAAATAATATCGTCCATGGACAACTGTCGCTCGCAGAATTTGTCAAAAAAATAACAGAAGAGAAAAACACCTATTCACAAACCTCATCTTTTGGAGAACAGCCCGCATGAAAACGATCGCTATCTGCAGTTTTAAAGGAGGCACCGCCAAAACCTCAACCGCTTTACACCTCGGTGCGGCTCTCACCCGCTTTCACTCTGCTAAAGTGCTTCTAATCGACTTTGATGCCCAGGCAAATTTAACTTCCGGTTTGGGCTTTGATCCCGATGAACACGATAGCTTAGCTCCTGTTTTACAAGACAATAAAACCTTAGAAGAGGTGATCAAAAAAACAGAAATCGACAACCTTGATTTGATCCCTGCAGATACTTGGCTAGAGCGAATAGAGGTTTCTGGAGCGCTTGCTGCAGATCGCTACTCGCATGAAAAACTCAAAAACAAACTCAAAGATCTCGATTATGACTATATCTTAATCGACACCCCTCCCTCGCTTTGTTGGCTAACAGAATCGTCTTTGATTGCTGCCAACCACACACTTATCGCGGCCACTCCCGAATTTTATAGTGTCAAGGGGTTAGAGAGACTCTCTCAATTCATCAACAGCATCTCTGTGCGCCACCCCTTATCCGTCTTGGGCGTTGCGCTCTCTTTTTGGCATGCACGGGGTAAAAATAACCAAGCATTTATCGATCTCATTGAAACCACCTTCCCCGGGAAACTACTGACCACAAAAATTCGGCGTGATATTCGGATCTCGGAAGCTGCTATCTACGGCAAACCGGTTTTTGAATCGGCCCCTTCGAGCAGAGCAACAGAAGACTTTATTTCTTTAACCGACGAAATTCTTTCAAGATTTTAAGACAGGAAAATGACAATGGCAAAGTTAAGCGAACTTCTACAACAGCGCTTCCGAAAAAAAGAACAACCAAAAATGAGCGAGCTTGCCGAAAAAACAACGGATGGACAGCTCACGGTCTTTTCTGGAATTTTTGGTTCTCCCAAAATGGGAGATCAAGAAAAAGAGCAACTTGCGGAATTACTCAATAAGTTTGCTTCTGAGGAATCGGTGAATCTGGACCAAGATCTAGATATGCTTTTATCGATCACATCAGAGGTTAAGGCGATCAATAATCAAGCCGCCATGTTGCACGGGGAACGGATTAAAAGAGCGCAAACACTTTTGAAGAAATACAAAGAGGGCGCTTTTACAGCATGGTTGATTACCACCTACGGAAACCGGCAAACTCCCTATAATTTTTTACAGTATTACGAATTTTATGCCAAAATGCCCAAAAAGCTACACCCTCAAATCGAATCGATGCCACGCCAAGCTGTATATACACTGGCAAGCCGAGATGGGGAGCTGGCCAAAAAAGAAGAACTTGTGCGCAACTATAAAGGGGAGACAAAAGAGCAAATGATCACCCTTATTCGTTCTGTTTTTCCCCTTAAAGAAGATGATAGGCGACAAGAAAATATAGCAGAGAATAGCCTCAAACTTCTGCATAAAGCGGCGATGACTCTTGTGCAAGCCAAGGACAAACTCTCCTATAAACAAAAACAAACGATCTTAGAGCTTCTAGAGCTTTTAAAAACCAAAATAGGGACCTAAACACATGACAGAACAAAGCAAAAATAAAGTAGCCTTCGATGATAAAATGTTGATGCTCTTTGAAGGGAATCTTAAACGCATTTTTGCGATGAAAATCACAAGATCCACTTTTCGTGAGCTACAAAATGTGATCTTAAGCTGTGTCGAACAAAACAAAGAACTGGCTAACTTCCTCTTTGAAACCTTGCTCACAGGTCAGATGAAAGTGACCGTGCCCAACGAAAAACACCGCGAAATGCTCGAAGACTGCATCAAATTTTTCACCATTCCCGCTCGTCTGGCCAAAGAAGTGTATGAGCGAGGCGAGTTTGTCAACATCATCACATCCGATCTCATGTCTCAAGGTGAGCAAATAGCCTTTATGAATCGGCTGCGCAGAGTGGATGGAGAGGAATTTGTATTTCTATCCGATGCACAAAATACAGTGCATATCGTCAATCACTTTGTCACCCGTTTGACTGAGCTTGAATCCAAACCTGAAGGAAAAAAAGAGTTAGACAAATTCAAAAAAGAACTCAAGCTTTTAGGTGAACGTCTTAAGCAAATGGCACTATGATTGGCAGCTGGGAGTTAATTCTCATTCTCTTTCTTGTTCTTGTTCTTTTTGGAGGCAAAAAACTCCCCGAGCTCTCTCGCAATTTGGGTAAAGGGCTCCGGGAGTTTAAAAAAGCCTCTAAAGGGATTGAGGATGAGAAAGATGATATAGATGCCCCATGAATCAGAAAGCGACGTTTTGGGAACACTTTGAAGCTTTGCGTCACGTACTTGTACGCAGCGGGTGGGCCCTTTTGGGCTCCACTCTGCTGAGCTTCTATTTTCATCAGCAGATCTTAAACTTTCTTCTCAAACCTCTACCCATCGAAACGCTCTATCTTTTTAGTCCACTCGATGGCTTTTTGACCTCTCTTAAACTGAGCTTTTGGTTTGGAGTTATTTTGGCTACACCCATTTGGCTGCACGCCCTTTTAAATTTTATTCTTCCAGCTCTTCGTCTAAGAGAAAAAAAACATCTCCCCTTGTTTCTTATCCTTTCTTTTATAGCTATAAGCGGGGGGTTTCTATTTGCGCATCAAATCACACTTCCCTTAGTGATCCAATTTTTTCAAAAATTCAATAGTCAAATTGGGCAAAATATGTGGGGGATGCAACAAACATTGAGTCTTATTATCACCCTTTTACTCTCGCATTGCATTGTCTTTGAGCTCTATCTCGGCCTCTTTTATTTAATCCATTTTAGATGGCTCACCTATCAACAACTAAAAAAGGCGAGAAGAGCGGTCATTGTATGCACCTTTGTTCTTTCGGCCATTCTAACCCCTCCCGACTTGCTCTCCCAAGTGCTATTAGCACTACCGATGCTGCTTTTTTTTGAACTAGCTACTTTTTATTCTAAATTAATCATGGGAAAATTTATACAATCTTAAACCTGTAAAATTATAATCTTTTAATCTAACCAAAGGTTGTAAATGAATGTTAATCCTAATAATAACAGTGGTACTTTTTGGAATACTTTCGCAGCAAAGCTTTCCTCTTCCTCTTCTTTGTGTTCAAATCTTTTTCAAACTCAGTTCCCTCTTGACCCCGAAAACCTAAGTAAAAGAGAAATAAATGTAGTTCCCATTCCTGCAGACGGCAACTGCGCCTTTCAGGCTGTTTTAACAGAATTAGAAAACCATGGAATTAACCACGGTATACAAGACATGGAACATTTCCGTAATAAAACAGCCGATTGGATGGCTGAAAATATATTCAACGATGAGGAACTCAGAGCATACATTATTCAATCCGCACAAGAGTATCTTGAGGTGTCCTTAGAGAAATTATTGACCGAAGAGGATGAACTCACCTTCCTGGCAACCAACTTTGATTCAATAAAATCTTTAGAAATAAATCTCGAGGAACTCATTCAACGCATTGACGCAATTGTACAAAAAAAGCAAAAAATCCAAGCCGATCTTGCAAAAATAGAAAATTTCACAAATATATACGCTATCGCCCTCATTGTGAGTGAGTACTTACAGAGCATTCGGAGCAATATAGATACAGAAAGAGTGCATGCGAGTCGCGCTCACTATTACGCTTTTACAAAAATTTTCGATGCGCCTATCAAACTCAATGTTTATATGGAGAGAAAAAATGATTATCTCCTGCTCGATCGACAACCAAATGTGCCTCCTCCTATTGAGATTAATCTACTGCATGTGAATGGCAACCACATCGATTTGTTACAAAAAAAATAGAGTTATTTATTTGTTAAAATCCAAATAAGTCTCTTTTTTCTCAAATGGATAGGTCGTATCT
>JAJACO010000059.1 GCA_022601475.1 Chlamydiales bacterium | reverse complement strand
GCCTATCGCCTTTCACAGATGGATACATCCAATCTGCCTATGTTAGGGAAATTTTTAGTGAATACCGTTTGGGTAATCGATATTCTAGAAGAGTGTGCTCGAAACAAGATCCCAGCCCTGCGCTTTTTTGATGAAGTGGAGGTTTATTTAGGTTACATCGTTAAGCTTAAGGATAGACTTAACCTCTCTATCGCGGTAGAAGATATGCTGTATTTTCATTGCAGTTCTCTCTCAGAAGAAGACTTGTCTATTGCAGAAAACATTGTTAGAGAGAAATTAGAAAGTGATGAGAAATACGAATATCTCATCAAAAATGACAAATGGATAAAAGCTCTGAGAGAGCAGTTTCCGAATGAAATGGAACAAATCGATGAAGCTAGATATGCAGATTATGAGAATAATCTCGAAAATTCGGAGATGAAGTATAAAGCTGCTCTCATTGCGCTATCAAAAGAAGCTTATACAAAATGACAAGAAAGGCTTCGCTTATGCGGTGAATAAGGTTTGCAATGTCTGATCATCATGATTGAGATGTTTACAAGGAATCTACGTCTCAATTTAAAAAAAATATCTCATACTTAGTTGATGCTAAGAAAGAGTTTATCCCTTCCTAAAAAATCAACTTATCCCAGTTGCCATACTTCTCTTTGACCTTACCACGGAAAATAGAGAGAATAATCACAACAGCTGCCACAATCACACTATGCCACATGACAGTTGGTGTAGCTCCCGGCAATACAAAAGGAGCTATGCCATAACATAACATGATAAACATATTGATAAAGCGAAAGGGTCTAATTACCTCAGCCCATGAAGTAATAGAAAAAACAACTGTTAGAGCTCCGCAAACATCCGTAACATCTCCTAATAGACCAGTTACACCCAAAACATTATCAGAAAATAAAATCCAAACTCCTATTAGAGCTGTCAATACAAGATTCCAAGGAAGTGTCACTCCCCAAAACATCCCCTTGATCACTTTCCAGGCAGACTGATTAAAAGTAGGGGTTCGGGTGTCCACACTATCTTCAGAATACTGTGAACCTTTAAAAAATAAGCTCCAGAACGTCGTTTTATCTTGGCGAATTTTTTTGAGGTGTTGAAGAACAGCTACAACCTCATCCACAGTGAGTGCCAACATGACGAGCATGCACGCTGCAATAATTAAGCACAGTCCACACCACGCTCCTACAGCAATAGGTTGGAGCATCACTAAAATAATGCTAACAAAGCCCAAGGGTATGACAAGCGTTCCAAAAACCACTACAATCCAAGGCATTGTATGCCAGCGACGGATTCCTCCCTTAGCTCCCATAATCGCTTCAAGAGAATAAGCCATAGCACCTAGTCCTGCATCAGGAACAGGAAAGTCTTTTGCAATCATCGAGGTGATCACCTTTTCGGTTCCCATGCCAAAAAATGGGTCCCAAACGTAATCAATATAGTGCAGTTGAAAAGATGTTAGGTAACGGGCAATAAACCAACCCACAATCGCAAAAAAGATCACAGGAATTCTCTGTTGCCAAGAAGAGGGGTTGTAGGTCCAGCCTGGCGGAATTTGGGGTCCAATCTCAAATTGTGTAGGTCTTAGAGGAACCAATACACAAAAGGCGATCGCCAGTACCCCTATAATGGTATCATTTAGATATATAACAGGCTCTTGTGCCCAAAAAAGCAAGGGAGAAAATTGAAGCCAGATACCAATCACACATCCTCCCCAAATCCATCCACACCAGCGCTGTTTCATGGAAACAAATCCTAAGATGACAAGTAGAGCTCCGCAAATCCAATCACTCCATCTAGAAATATCATGAACATAGCCAAAGGTCTCTGGACTTGCAAGTAACCATAATCCAAGAAAAATCATTCCAAATCGAGTCCAGATCATTTTATTATGAAAATCTTGGTAGATTTTTTCACGCTGTTGTGCTGTTATGTCGCTCATTTTTTTGGCTCCTGTCCGTGTTTTTTTACATAGCTAGAAAGAGGAATGTTATGTCTTTTATACCAAGAAATAGGATCTTGTTGCATATTTTCTACAAGGGTAGGAAGCGTTTTACGAACAGAGCGTGAGGGTGACCAATTAAGAACCTGTCTCGCCTTTTCCATGCTAAATTCGTAGTTATCATCTGCAAGATCTACCATCCAAGGCTTAATAAAGGGCTTTGGAAAAAAAGGTAGGTGATTCTGAACCCAAGCACCCGCCTTTGCCAGACACTTTGGCAGCCAAACCATCGGCCACTTGTCGTTGTTGTGAATTAATTTTCCAAAAGCTGTTTGCAGATCGCGGTAACTAATAGAGTCCTCTTCACAACAAAGAAGAGTGAGCTCTTGAGGAATTTCTTTACGTTTTTCAAGAAGGAGCATGATCATATCGCTTAAATCTTCAAAGTGAGTGTAGGGAACTCCATTTGAAGAGTTTCCAGGAAACACTTTACTCGCTAGCTGTTTTTCATAGACGCGTGACATGTGCTGAGAGATTGGAACGCAATTACACTCATCATCGTAGCAACCTGCAATACGCACAATCACGTAGGGAACATTTCCATGTTCCTCCCGAATCACTTTTTCAGTGCGCACCTTAGAGGCTGGATAGTGCCACTTACCACGAATAGGAGAGTCCTCATTTTGAATAATCCCCCGCTTTGTCGGTTCGTGTACGAGCATAGTGCTTGTGAAGAGAAATTGCTCCACTTCAAAGTTTTGAGCTTCCTTTAATAGACGTCTTGTTCCATTTACAGTAATTGCGTCATAAAGCTCTAGATGCTTTCCTTCAAAGCTATAGAAAGCGGCTAAATGAATAATCGATGCAATTTTATTTCCATAAGCGTATCGGATGCGATCAAATGCTTTTTTAACACTCTCGTCAGACGAGAGATCGACAAACACGAATTCCATCTCCGGTTTTTCAGATGTAACGCCCACAAAATCCAATCCAATCGGTTGATACTGTTCATTCAATCTATGGATAATCCGTGTTCCAATACGTCCGCTAGATCCTGTTACGACCACCACTTGTTTGTCAGTTGCCATAGTTCCCTCATTAAGTATTCAATATTTCCT
>JAJACO010000058.1 GCA_022601475.1 Chlamydiales bacterium | reverse complement strand
TTTTGTCCAGGCCACTTTAGTGGCCGGCAGTTGGGGGATCTCGAGCGAAGATAGTACATATGGTACAGAGAGCGAGAGATCTCTCAAATGGGGCAAAAAGGTTCCAAAACGGACGCAAGCTTGAGTTGTTCAATGGTCTCATTCATAATGCAATTTGGTGAGTTTAGAAGCCACTTTTTCCAAACTGCCAGATTTATGTTTTCTGCTTAACGCCCCAAGAAATGCTCTCTCCCTCCATATAAAGTTCTACCTGGGACTTAGAGAAAATCTCCCCCTCTAAAAGCGCTTTTGAGAGAGGATTCACCACTAGATTCTGGATAAGTCGCTTGAGCGGCCTCGCTCCAAAAGCGGGGTCATAACCTGCTTTAGCAAGGTGATGCGTCACTTGATCATCCCACCTAAGTTCAATTTCTCTCTCTCGCACTCTGCTCGCGACCCGCTGCATCTGAATATCCACAATTTTAGCCATATCATCTTCGTGAAGAGGTAAGAAGGGCAAAATTTCATCCAAACGGTTGAGGAATTCTGGACGGAAGTGCCCTTGAAGCACCGGCTTCACTATGCTAAGCACCTCCTCTTTTGTGAGCTCACCACGCGTTTTTTCAAGCACTTGCATCAATTGCTCAGATCCAAGATTTGAGGTCATAATAAAGAGTACATTTTTGCAATTGACCTTACGCCCCTTACTGTCGGTTAAACGTCCCTCATCGAAGATTTGCAACAAAATATTAAATACATCTGGATGCGCTTTTTCCACCTCATCGAGAAGAACAACCGAGTATGGACGGCGACGAATCGCTTCTGAAAGTTGCCCTCCTTCATCATACCCCACATAGCCGGGAGGAGAACCGATTAATTTTGAGACCGTGTGCTTCTCCATATATTCCGACATATCGAGTCGAATCATCGCCTCTTCATTATTAAAAAGCTGTCCGGCAAGCGCTTTTGCAAGTTCTGTTTTCCCCACACCTGTTGGCCCTAAAAACAGAAACACTCCTGTCGGGCGATTGGGATCATTGAGTCCTGCTCTAGAGGCGCGTATGGCATTACTTATAGATTCGATTGCAAAAGTTTGCCCAACAACTCTTTTTTCTAAAATCTTTTCAAGATTTAAGAGCTTCTCAGCCTCAGCTTCGAGCATTTTTTGCACAGGAATACCTGTCCAATTAGAAACAATTTGAGCAATCAACGTCTCATCCACCTCCTCTTGAAGCAGACGATTCTTATTTTTATCGAGAAGCTCAGAGGCTTCTGCTATCTCTTTTTCAAGAGCAGGAATTTGAGCATAACGCAATTGAGCCACTTTATTGTAATCAAAGTTACGATCTGCCTCCTCTTCTTCAAAACGCAGTTTTTCAAGTGTATTCTTCTTTTCCTTAATCGATTGTAACACTCCCTTTTCACTGTCCCACCTTTGACGAAGCACGGAGAGTTCTTCTTTTAAGTTGGCAATTTTTTTCTCTAAAGACTCAAGTTCTGAGGATTGTTTTTCTTTTTTAATCGACTCATGCTTCACAATAAGTGTCGCTAGCTCTCTCTCTTTAATGTCGATAGGAATCGGACGGGAACCCAATTGCATCCGAATCAGGCTGGCTGCCTCGTCGACAAGATCTATAGCCTTATCTGGTAAAAAACGATCGGAAATATAGCGATTTGAAAGCAAAACAGCGGCATGTAAAGCACCCTCTGTAATGCGCACGCCGTGATAAATTTCATACCTTTCCTTTAAACCTCGAAGAATCGAAATCGCATCTTCAGGTGAAGGCTCTTTAATATGAACCGGTTGAAAACGTCTTTCAAGCGCCGCATCTTTTTCTATATACTTTTGATACTCATTAAGCGTTGTCGCACCTATACAATGCAGCGTACCTCTAGCCAAAGACGGCTTTAAAAGATTAGCCGCATCCATTGCCCCCTCGGCAGCCCCCGCTCCAACAAGAGTATGGATCTCATCAATAAAGAGAATAATGTTCCCCTCGCTCTGCTCTATCTCTTGTAAAATCGCCTTTAAGCGCTCTTCAAACTCTCCACGAAACTTCGTTCCTGCGATTAAACTTCCCATATCTAACGCTACAAGCTCTTTATTTTGGAGAGAGTCTGGTACATCTTTTTGGATAATTCTTTGAGCTAAACCCTCTGCAATCGCTGTTTTTCCAACTCCTGGCTCTCCAATGAGCATCGGATTATTTTTGGTGCGACGCGATAAAACCTGCATCGTGCGACGGATTTCCTCATCTCTCCCAATCACTGGATCAAGCTTTCCTTCTTTGGCAAGCTGTGTGTAATTTTTGCAGTATTTTTCTAAGCTTTTTAAGGTTGATTCTGCTGTAGGTGAATCCATATGTCGCTCTCCTCGTATTTTTTCAATGCGGGTTTTTAATTCTTGCAGTGAAATACTGGCTCGCTCTTTCCAATTTTTAAAAGGCTCTCCTCCCCCTTTCCAAAAACTGAGCAAAAAGTGATCACTTGAAATATACTGATCTTTAAACTCTTTAGCAAAGTGTTGCGCATCTACAATACGCGCTTGAACCTCGTGTGCCACCTTAGGCTCACCTCCACCTTCAGTAAATGTAGGCAGGCGGTTCACTGCTTCTGCAACTTGACCCGCTAATTGCTCAGGATGCAATTGCATCTCTTCTAAAAGAGTGTAAAAATAACCATTGGAATCTTCTAAAAAACTCAATAAGAGATGATTTTCTGATATTTCTGGATTACGATTGTGGACCGCCTTTTCAAAGGCAGTTTGAAGCGCTTTTTGAACAGCTTCAGAGAAGTTCTCCTGCATGACTCTCTCCCTCATTAACAACTGAGAGTCTAGAATAGCAAGGATAGGTTATTATGCGAGAAAAATTTTCGCCAACACGATAAGACCATTGAGATCGTTGCATAACTCAAGCTTGAGTTTTTCTTCCGGTCCTAATCGCTTTGTGTATATAGTTGATACACTCCATCTATAACATCGAGCGTACCTGCCATTAATGCGGCTATATCAACCTGCCTGCGAATCATTCTTAAATTATATAGATTCTCTCTTGGTACATTTTTGTATGCGAAAAGATCACAACCCGCTAGTGCAACCCTGCTGACTCCTCGAAGAATCTGAGAAAGGTTTGAATAATTTTGAACAGTTGCTTGAAGTACCGAAGGCACACAGTATACTATTTTACCAATATGGCTTACCAAGCTAACAGATTCTTTTAAATAAAATAATCTGTTGTATACATTATTGTATAAGTCATTAAGACTTTTCATATTTTCCATCTTTTTTAAAGATATTTAATATTATTTATATT